>JAJQAR010000370.1 GCA_021203705.1 Prevotella sp.
ATATACCATTAAATAAATATAAAATTGTATTTTTGTATATTATATGATAGGTTGAGTGATTTATATGAATATCGAAGATTTCAGAGAGTTTTGCCTTTCGTTGGAAGAAGTGAAGGAGAAGATGCTAGTCATACAAGTGAAGAGTTAAGAGTGAAGAATGAAGTGTTCGATGCGGCAATACCGAATGTTTATAGGGTGCGGTTCTTTTCATAACCAAAAATTGTTAAAATGTAATTTTCGGGGCGTATATGATAAGAAATTGTATGACATACGATACGGTTTTATATGAAATCATAAGCACTTCTAACATTATTTGTTTGTGAAAAACTTGTATAATTCAAATAAATGGAGTAATTTCGCACAAAATAATAAAGTATAAAAATACAATTGTAATTTAACAACTAAAAAAAGATGAAGAAATACAACTTTAATGCAGGTCCGTCAATGCTTCCACGTGAGGTCATTGAGAATACAGCCAAGCAGATCCTTGACTTTAATGGTAGTGGACTTTCTTTGGCAGAAATCAGTCACAGGGCAAAAGATTTCCAGCCGGTAGTGGATGAGGCAGAAGCCCTTATAAAGGAACTTCTCGACATGCCGAAAGACTATTCCGTTATTTTCCTTGGAGGCGGTGCATCACTTGAGTTTTGCATGGTTCCCTACAATTTCCTTGAGAAAAAGGCAGCATACCTGAACACAGGTACATGGGCAAAGAAAGCCCTCAAGGAGGCGAAACTCTTTGGTGAGGTAGTTGAGGTGGCTTCTTCCGCCGATGCCAACTATACATACATACCGAAGGGATGGACTTGTCCTGCAGACGTTGATTATTTGCATATCACGACAAACAACACAATTTACGGTACAGAGATCCGCAAGGACTTAGATGTACCAGTACCTATGATTGCCGACATGTCATCAGATATTTTCAGTCGTCCTGTTGACGTATCAAAGTACAACTGTATCTATGCAGGAGCACAGAAGAACCTCTCAATGGCAGGTGTTACAGTAGTTATCATCAAGAATGACGCACTTGGAAAGGTATCACGCCAGATACCTACGATGCTCGACTACCGTACACATGTTGACAAAGGCTCTATGTTTAATACCCCTCCAGTAGTACCAATCTATTGTGCACTTGAGAACCTGCGTTGGATAAAGAAGAACGGTGGCTTGGAGGCAACCGACAAGCGTGCCCGTGAACGTGCAGACATCCTCTATACAGAGATTGACAGGAACAAGTTATTCCACGGCACAGTAGCAACGGAAGATAGGTCGGTTATGAACATCTGCTTCGTGATGAACGAGGAGTATGCCGACTTGGAGAAGCCGTTCTTGGACTATGCTATTTCTAACGGTATGGTAGGTATTAAGGGACACCGTTCAGTAGGTGGTTTCCGTGCAAGCTGCTACAACGCCCAGACAGTAGAGGGTGTTCAGGCACTTGTTAAGTGCATGAAAGATTTTGAGGCACAGCATTAATTAAGATAATAGTGCTTACTATTGGTGCGTTGATGCACCCGAAAAGGTATATCGTTGGCATGGTTGCATTATGATGTTGGCCAGAGACAGATGTACCTTTTTCTAAATTTAAACAATTCAAACTAATAGAAAGGAAAAAGAGATATGAAAGTACTTGTAGCGACAGAGAAGCCTTTTGCTCCAGTAGCTGTTGAAGGTATCAGGAAAGAGATAGAAGGAATGGGTAACGAACTCGTGTTGTTGGAGAAATACACCGACGTGGCACAACTGCTTGACGCTGTTAAGGAAGCAGATGCTATGATTGTACGTTCAGACAAGATTACCCCGGCTGTTCTTGATGCGGCAAAGAACCTGAAGATTGTTGTCCGTGCAGGAGCTGGATATGACAGTATTGACACTGCATACGCAAAGGAGAAGGGTGTGATAGTAGAAAACACCCCTGGTCAGAACTCCAATGCAGTGGCAGAACTTGTATTCGGACTTTTGGTATTCACGGTACGTAATTTTTACAACGGCAAGGCAGGAACTGAGTTGAAAGGCAAGAAGCTTGGTATTCTCGCATACGGCAATGTAGGTCGCAATGTGGCACGAGTAGCCAAAGGTTTCGGTATGGAGATATGCGCCTTCGATGCATATTGTCCGAAAGAAGTGATTGAGAAAGACGGTGTTAAGGCTGTTGACTCACAGGATGAGCTTTTCAAAAACTGTGACATCGTATCACTGCATATCCCGGCAACGCCAGAGACAAAGCAGAGCATTAACTATGATTTGGTGAACACGATGAAGAAAGGCGGTATCGTTATCAACACAGCCCGCAAGGAAGTTATTGACGAGGCAGGACTTCTGAAACTTATGGCAGACCGCGATGATATAAAGTACATCACTGATATTAAGCCAGACGCAGATGCCGACTTTGCCAAGTTCGAGGGGCGTTATTTCAGTACTCCTAAGAAGATGGGCGCACAGACGGCAGAGGCAAATATCAATGCAGGTATTGCCGCAGCACAGCAGATCAACGCTTACTTCAAGGATGGTTGCACAAAGTTCCAGGTAAACAAATAAACCACAGATATATGGCAACAATAAAACCGTTTAAAGGAATCAGACCACCGAAGCAGTATGTTGAGGAGGTGGAGTCAAGACCGTATGACGTGCTTGATTCAGAGGAGGCCCGTGCAGAGGCAGGTGATAACGAGAAAAGTCTTTATCGTATCATCAAGCCAGAGATAAATTTCGAGCCAGGGACGAGCGAATACGATCCGAGAGTTTATGAAAAGGCAGCCGAGAATTTCAAGATGTTCCAGGAGAAGGGCTGGCTTGTTCAGGACGACAAGGAGCAGTATTACATCTACGCACAGACGATGAACGGCAAGACGCAGTATGGACTTGTGGTATGCGCATACGTCGATGATTACATGAACGGTTCTATCAAGAAGCATGAGCTTACCCGTAGGGATAAGGAGGAAGACCGCATGAAGCACGTGCGTGTGAACAATGCCAATATCGAGCCTGTGTTCTTCGCATATCCTGACAATGCCGTTCTTGATGCACTTATAATGCATTATGCCAAGACAGAGCCGGAATACGATTTCATCGCACCAATCGACGGTTTCCGTCACCAGTTCTGGATTGTCGCTGACGATAATGACATAGCAACCGTAACGGCGGAGTTTGCCAAGATGCCGTCATTGTACATTGCCGATGGTCATCACCGTTCAGCAGCAGCAGCCCTTGTGGGAGCGGAGAAGGCAAAGCAAAATCCAAATCATAAGGGAGACGAGGAGTACAACTATTTCATGGCTGTTTGTTTCCAGGCATCCCAGCTCACCATATTGGATTACAATAGGGTAGTGAAGGATCTCAACGGACTGACTTCCGAGCAGTTCCTCGCTGCATTGAGCAAGAATTTCGATGTGGTTGAGAAGGGTTCAGAGATGTACAAGCCGCAGCAGTTGCACCAGTTCTCACTGTATCTCGACGGCAAGTGGTATTGTCTTACTGCAAAGGCAGGAACATTCGATGAGAACGACCCGATACATGTGCTTGACGTTGACATTTCCAGTAGGCTTATCCTCGATGAGATTTTGGGCATTAAAGACTTGCGTTCAGACAAGCGCATAGATTTCGTAGGCGGTCTTAGGGGATTGCAGGAACTGAAACGCAGAGTTGACAGTGGTGAGATGCGCATGGCATTGGCTCTCTATCCTGTAACGATGCAGCAGATAATGAATATTGCCGACAGTGGTAAGATAATGCCGCCGAAGGCAACATGGTTTGAGCCGAAGTTACGCTCAGGTTTGATAATTCACAAACTGTCTAATGC
>JAJQAR010000066.1 GCA_021203705.1 Prevotella sp.
TATCCAAGAATATTTGCAAAAAGAAAGTAATTTTGTAATTTTGCAAACAAATTGACTAATAGAAATCGTTTTTTTTTAATTAAATGTAACTGAAAGATGGGAAATGGATTGTATAATGCCGGGTACGAGCACGATGCGTGTGGTGTCGGAATGGTGGTCAACATCCACGGCAACAAAAGTCATGAGCTTGTCGATAACGCATTGAAGGTGCTTGAGAACATGCGCCATCGTGGTGCGGAAGGTGCAGACAACAAGACTGGTGACGGTGCAGGCATACTGCTTCAGATTCCCCATGAGTTTATCCTTTTGCAAGGAATTCCTGTACCAGAGAAGGGGAAATACGGTACGGGACTTGTGTTTTTCCCGAAGGATAACAAGAAGCAGCATGAGATTTTGAGTATAATGATTGAGGAAATAGAGCGTGAGGGCCTCTCTCTTATGCACCTCCGCAATGTTCCTACTAATCCTGACTGCCTCGGTGAGACAGCCCGTGCTGTTGAGCCTGACATCAAACAGGTGTTCGTCACGGGAGTGACAGATGATAAGGTGCCCGTGTTTGAGCGCACTCTTTATATTATTCGTAAGAAGATAGAGAAGCGGGTAAAAAACGAGGATTTCTACATCTGTTCTCTGTCAAGCAAGAACATTGTATATAAAGGTATGCTGTCGAGTTTGCAGTTACGACAGTATTTCCCTGACTTGACTAATAATTATTTTACGAGTGGTATCGGACTGGTTCACTCACGTTTCTCTACCAACACGTTCCCTACGTGGAGCCTTGCACAACCGTTCCGCCTTTTGTGCCACAATGGTGAGATAAACACTATCCGTGGTAATAGGGGTTGGATGCAGGCTCGTGAGAGTGTGCTCAGTTCTGAACAGCTTGGCGACATAAAGAATATAACGCCTATTGTACAGCCTGGCATGAGCGACTCGGCAAGTCTTGATAATGTTTTCGAGTTCTTCGTTATGAGCGGTCTGTCATTGCCTCACGCCATGACACTTATGGTGCCGGAGAGTTTCAATGACAAAAACCCTATCTCTGAAGATCTGAAGGCTTTCTATGAGTACCACTCAATACTTATGGAACCGTGGGACGGACCGGCGGCACTGCTGTTCAGCGACGGCCGCTTTGCCGGTGGTATGCTCGACCGTAACGGCCTGCGCCCTGCACGTTACACTATTACGAAAAACGATATGATGGTTGTTGCCAGCGAGGTGGGAGTTATGGACTTCGACCCGACGGAGATTGCCGAGAAGGGCAGACTGCAACCGGGAAAGATATTGATGATCGACACGAAGGAGGGTAAGATTTATTATGACGGTGAGATTAAGGAACGCCTTGCCGCCGAGCACCCTTATCGCCAGTGGCTGTCAACAAACCGCATACAGTTGGAGAAACTGAAAAGTGGCCGTAAGGTGTCTAACAGTGTTGACGACCTTATCCGCCATGAACTCGTGTTCGGGTATGGACAGGAGGATATTGAAGATACTATCATACCGATGTGTGTGAACGGTCAGGAACCGACAGGGGCAATGGGCAATGATACCCCGCTTGCCGTATTGAGCGACAAACCGCAGGTGTTCTTCAACTATTTCCGCCAGCAGTTCGCACAGGTTACCAACCCTTCCATCGACTCTATCCGTGAGAGTCTTGTGATGTCGCTTACTGAATATATCGGTAGGGTAGGTTCGGGTATCTTACATCCAGATGCCACCAACTGCAAGATGGTGCGCCTCCCTCATCCGATATTGAACAATACGCAACTTGACATTCTTTGTAACATCCGTTATAAGGGCTTCAATACGGTTAAACTGCCTATCCTCTTTGAGTGCTCAAAGGGTGAGGATGGTCTGCATGAGGCTCTCGACCACCTTTGCAAGGAGGCTGAAAGGAGTGTTGATGATGGTTATAACTATATCATTCTTTCTGACCGTGACATCGACGAGAAGCACGCTGCCATTCCTTCGCTGTTGGCAGTGAGTGCCGTTCACCACTACCTGATCTCTGTCGGTAAGCGTGTTCAGACTGCCCTTATCGTTGAGAGTGGTGAGATACGTGAGACAATGCACGCCGCCCTGCTGTTGGGTTACGGTGCTTCGGCTCTCTGTCCTTATATGACATTCGCTATTCTTGACGACCTCGTTAAGCGTGGTAAAATACAGGAAAATTATGAGACTGCGGAGGCCAACTATATCAAGGCTGTGAAGAAGGCACTGCTCAAGATTATGGCGAAGATGGGTATCTCTACAATCCGCTCGTACCGTGGTGCGAAGATCTTCGAGAGTATCGGTCTGTCGGAGAGTCTCCTCAAGAATTACTTCGGCACGGAGGTATCAACGATCGGTGGTATCGGTCTTGAGACTATCGCCCGTGATGCTATCGCCATGCACGATGCGGGGTTCTCGAAACATGCGGAGACGGACTTTCTGCCTAACCTCGGACAGTTCCACTACCGTAAGGATGGTATCAAACATGCCTGGAATCCTGAAACGATAGCTACTCTCCAGCTTGCCACCCGTACTGGTAACTACAAGAAATACAAGGAGTTTACAAAACTCGTTGACGATAAGGAGAGTTCTATTTTTATCCGTGATTATTTCGACTTGAAGTCCGACCGCCAACCGATAAGTATCGACAAGGTGGAGCCGGTTGAGAATATCGTGAAGCGTTTCGTTGCTGCCGGCATGAGTTTCGGAGCACTTAGCAAAGAGGCTCACGAGACTGTTGCCCTTGCCATGAACAAGCTCGGCTCCCGCTCCAACACAGGAGAGGGCGGTGAGGACAACGACCGTTTCCATGCTACGTTCAACGGAATATCTCTGTCAAGTAAGACAAAACAGATAGCATCGGGACGTTTCGGCGTTACAACGGAATATCTCGTCAATGCGGAGGAGATACAGATTAAGATAGCACAGGGCGCAAAACCGGGTGAGGGCGGTCAGTTGCCTGGCTTCAAGGTAAATGAGATTATCGCCAAGACGCGTAATTCCATCCCTGGTATCTCTCTTATATCACCGCCGCCTCATCATGATATTTATTCTATTGAGGACCTTGCGCAGTTGATATTCGATTTGAAGAACGTGAACCCGAAGGCTGCCGTTAGTGTGAAACTCGTGGCAGAGAGTGGTGTGGGTACTATCGCTGCCGGTGTAGCTAAGGCGAAGGCTGACCTTATCGTAATTTCAGGTGCTGAGGGTGGTACTGGTGCTTCTCCTGCATCAAGTATGCGTTTTGCCGGTATTTCCACAGAGATTGGTATCAGTGAGACACAGCAGACTCTCGTGAAGAACGGTCTTCGTGGTCAGGTGCGCCTGCAGGTTGACGGTCAGTTGAAGACTGGTCGTGATATTATCACAATGGCTATGCTCGGTGCTGACGAGTTTGGCTTCGGTACGCTGACACTGATTGTCTTGGGTTGTGTGATGATGAGGAAGTGCAATATGAATACCTGTCCTCTTGGCGTTACCACACAGATACCTGAACTGCGTAAGCATTTCTTGGGTAAATATGAACATCTTGTGAATTATTTCACTTTCCTCGCTCAGGAGGTTCGTGAGTATTTGGCTGAACTTGGTTTTGAGAAGTTTGATGATATAGTTGGTCATACGGAGTTTATAAAGAAGAAGGCTACTGTTGAACATAGCAAGCCATCGTTGCTCGATTTCACTCGTCTGCTCAACAAAGAAAATGGCAACTGCTCGATTTACCATACAACAGAGCCGATACATGATCTTGACAATATCCTCGACAGACAGATTATCCGCTCTTCCATGAAGGCTATCACGGATAAAGAGGG
>JAJQAR010000151.1 GCA_021203705.1 Prevotella sp.
TCCTTCGCTTGGGCAGACAATGTTGTTGCCAGCTGGGATTGGGAAAGTGGTAACCCATCTGGTATCGGGAGTGGAGATGATATTGCTGAAGGTCAGACGGGTACACTTGCTTCTGACGTTGAGGGTATAGTGATGAATGTTGACTGTTCCAATAATGGTAAATATCATCCTAACGGTAATAATGCACAAGTCAATGCTAATACAATACTTACAATACCAATACAAGAAAAGGGTGACATCATAACGATTAAGCGTTATCCTAACTATGGTTTTGAGTGTACTATCGGTGGTGTTCAGGCAGAATTTACAGATGATGTTACTTCATATACGGCAAGCAAAGATGATGCTAATACAGGCAGTGTCGATATTGTCTCAACAAGTGGTGGTTATCTCTATTACATTAAAGTTGAGTATGTTCCGGCATTGTCAAGTACAGTAGAGAGTACAGAAGTCACAGCTACTTGGGTATTTGACGCTGGAACAGATGGACAGGTCGCTACATACACACCTTCCGGTTATGACGGCTATTTCAAGCAAGATTATGTAACTTTGGGAAGCCATCTTTATATCCTTAGAGCCAAAGAGTTCAATAGCACTACGTTTACGGAAATAAATCCGACTGAACAGGATGCAGGTGCAGATGATGCTACAAACGCCATTGACTTTACCATTATTCCGAAAACAGGTCTGACATTCACACCGACAAGTGTGTCATTCGACGCAATGCGTGATGGTACCGATGGAGGAATGTTGGATATTGCATGGAAAGACTCTGAAGGCAATTTAACCACTTTGGCTACAGGTCAGGCACCTAACCGTAACAATAGCGGTGAAGAAGAATCTCACTATTCATACAACATCACAAGTGCGGCAGGCTCAACAGGGGCATGCAGTCTTCACATAAACCTATACAGTTTAGGTGACAGCAAGCAGATTGGTTTGGCAAATGTCGTGATTACTGGTACTCTTTCAGGTACTATGGAAGACGTTGCAGAATATACCCTCACAACAAGTGTTTCACCAGAAGGTGCTGGTACTGTTAAGAACACGCCTAATGGAACAACTTTCGATGATGGTGATGCGGTAACTCTCTCGCAGACAAAAAATTTCGGATATAAGTTCGTTAATTGGACTGATGAAAACGGTGAGGAATTGTCAACTGATGAGTCGTTTACAGTTACGATGAGTGAAGACAAGAACATCACAGCTAACTACACCGCTGTCAATACATACGAGCTTACTGTAACTATGGATGACGATCAAGCCAACGACTACATGATATCGTATGACCCAGAGCCTACGGTTATTGACGATAAGAACATGTACGAGGATGGTACAATTGTAGCTCTCACTGCTTCTTCTAACAAAATTTTGACATTCACCAACTGGAGCAATGGTGAGACTTCCGCAACTACGACAGTAACGATGGAGGGCGATCAGACAATCGGTGTAAGCTATTCAGCAATAGACTACATTGCAGGTTGGGACTTCTATAAGAAAGGCAGTAGCGGACGTATTGCCGACTTCGCATCAGCAGATAACGAAACTGCTGCTCTCGTATTGCGTAACGATGATGGCACAACAATTAGTTGGTTGGATAAGAGTCAAGAAGCTGATGGTGGTTATGAAGGTATGCCTGCAGCAGTAAACTGGTATCAAGGTGATTTTGGTACTTATTATTGGCAGACGATGGTTAATGCTTCTGCTTTCACCGACATTAAGGTTTCTTCTTCCATGCTTTACAACTACCAAACATATACAAAGTACAATGTTCAATACTCCCTTGATAATTCTGCATGGACATCAATCGGGACGATAGAACTATCTTCACAAAAAGTTTGGACAAACAAAGAATTTGAACTTCCAACAGAAGCAAACAATCAAGCTAACGTGTATATTCGTTGGTATCCTGACAAAACTTCTGATATTCTCGGAGCTACATCAGAAAAAGACGGTATCGCAATTGCCGAAATTTTCATAACCGGTACAGAGGAACTTGTTGACGATGGCACTGCTCCTGTATTGGTTTCCACCGTTCCAGAGGAAGGTTCATCAACAGCTTCCGCAAACGGCAAGATTGTTCTGACTTTTGATGAGAAAGTACAAGTTGCAGAAGGCACAACCGCTACTCTTGGAAGTCTTGAACTTACTCCTACGGTTTCCGGAAAGACTGTGATGTTCACATACAAAGGTCTTGAATACTCAACTGAATATACATTCACTTTACCAGCAAACAGCGTTTCCGACCTTACCAACAATGCTTTAACAGAGGCTATCACAATCACATTCAGTACAAAGACGAAGCCGACGGTTACAAAGCAACTGTACGATTTCATCGTTCCTGATGATGGCGATATAACAGCAGCTTTCGCAGCAGCCAACTCACGTTCAAACACGTCAGAGCGTTACCGCATCTTTATAAAGAAGGGTGATTACACAATACCTGCTTCCGAAACAGCAACCATAGAAGGCGGTGACGGAAACTCATATGCAAGTCCTATAACAACACTTACTGCTCCTAACGTATCTATCATCGGTGAGGATATGGATGAGACAACTGTTGTAAACACAGTTCCTTCCACTTTGTATGCAGGTGATAATGGACAAGTCAATGTTATTGAAGGTTTGAGCAAGTGTGAGACATTCAGCATAGAAAGCAAGGCTACAAGCACTTATTTCCAAGATATAACAATCAAGAACGGACTTGCTGATGGAACTGGTCGCGGTGCCGCTCTTGAGGACAGTTCAGACAAGACTATCTGCATGAACGTTTGTCTCTACGGTTATCAGGATACATACTATTCAAGACAAAGCAACCGTTACTATTTCGAGGGCGGCAAGTTGCGTGGACGCACTGACTTCCTCTGTGGTAGAGGTGATATTTTCTTCAACGGTGTTGAACTCGTGATGTGCGAGAGTGGTGGTTACATTACGGCTCCTTCCATTCCGAAGGAATATGGTTACATCTTCAGAGACTGTACAATATCTGGTGAAGGCACTATAAGCAGCTATACTCTCGGTCGTCCTTGGGGCTCAGGCACTCCTATTTGCCTCTACATCAATACTACTATGAACATTATCCCATCATCTGATGGCTGGAGCGAGATGAGCGGTGGCTGGCCTGCACGCATGGCAGAGTACAACTCAATGACGTCAAGTGGCGGAACTGTTGACTTGTCCGGACGTAAGACAACGTTTGCTGATTCATATACCAACGATCCTATCCTTACGGCACAGGAAGCATCTCTGTACACAGTTGATTACGTAATGGCAGGTGATGACGACTGGGATCCTACGGAGTTAACAGAGCAGGCTTCAGCTCCACAGAATGTAGTTATTTCCGGCACATCTCTTACTTGGGACACCAGCGACTATGTTCTCTGCTGGGCTATCTGCCAGGATGGTGATGTGATTGCCTTCACAACGGAAAACAGCTATACTGTTGACGATACAAGTGCTACATATTCTGTACGTGCAGCCAACGAAATGGGTGGTCTTGGTGAGGCAACAGAGGCTACAATATCCTCTGGTATCAAAGAGATTGGAAACGCCGCAAGTGGTTCTATCCTCCGCACGTCATTCTACAACCTCCAGGGTGCACGTGTAAGCAACTCTTACAAGGGCGTGGTAATCAAGGTTGATACTATGAGCGATGGCAAACAGGTTGCCACGAAGATTATTAAATAACAGATTATGTTTTTATAAAATGGATTAAGTTCTTAATAACAGATTTAAATTTTAGTAATTTAAATAATTCGATTAGTTTTTACAATCCTTTCCTGCTGTGA
>JAJQAR010000106.1 GCA_021203705.1 Prevotella sp.
ATAGATTGCCTTTCTTTTGAAAATCAAATTTTATTATGAACCATGTGAAACTTAAAATGTATTATCTTATAAACAGAAGTTCACGATACTTAGGCAATGTCCACAACTCATCAGATACAACCAATTCGAGTTTGTCGATATGGTAACGTATCTTCTCCATGATAGGAGCTACGGTGTCATGGTAAGCGATGGCCTTTTCACGCTCGCTCTCAATCTTGTTGGCAACCTTACGTGCATTTACGAGGTCATCAACGCCGTTTTCGATAATCTGTATGCGCTCACCGATATCCTCGATGATACCCAAGTTGCGTGAGCAGAGTTTCTCAACCTTCTCCTCAGAGAGAATCTGGCGCATATTTTGAACGTTCTTTGCCAACTGGCTCTGATAGTGGGTAGCCACAGGGATGATATGGTTCATCGTGAGGTCGCCCATTACACGTGCCTCAATCTGAATACGCTTTGTATATGTATCCCATTTTACCTCATTACGGGCAATCAGCTCCTTCTCGTTCATCACGTTCATGCCCTCAAACATCTTGATGGAGGTCTCACTGAGGTAGTTGTCGAAGATAAGCGGACAACTGGTCTCGCAGTCAAGTCCACGTTTCTTTGCTTCCTCAACCCACTCGTCAGAATAACCGTTACCGTCGAAACGGATTGGTTTACAGGTCTTTATATCATCACGGATAACGTCGATAATAGCACTTGTCTTGTCCTGACCTTGTGCGATAAGGGCGTCAACACGCTTCTTGAAATATGCCAATGCCTCTGCAACTGCGGTGTTCAATGCTATCATTGCTGATGCACAGTTAGCCTCACTACCTACGGCACGGAACTCGAAACGGTTTCCTGTGAATGCGAACGGTGATGTACGGTTACGGTCGGTATTGTCTATCAACAGTTCAGGAATTTCAGGGATGTCAAGTTTCATGCCCTGCTTGCCTGCCATATTGAACAGCTCCTCGTTACCCTTTGTCTCGATATGGTCGAGAAGGTCTGACAGCTGTGTTCCAAGGAATGAGGATATGATTGCCGGTGGTGCCTCGTTTGCTCCAAGACGGTGGGCGTTGGTGGCACTCATGATAGATGCCTTGATAAGTCCGTTATGACGATATAGGCCCATCAGCGTCTCTACGATGAACGTAACGAAACGGAGGTTCTCCTCTGGTGTCTTGCCAGGTGCGTGGAGCAGTACGCCGGTGTCGGTTGACAGGCTCCAGTTGTTGTGCTTACCGGAACCGTTGATGCCAGCGAATGGCTTCTCATGCAACAGTACACGGAAACCGTGTTTGCGGGCTACCCTCTTCATGAGCGACATTAACAGCATGTTGTGGTCAACAGCAAGGTTCGTCTCCTCGAAGATAGGAGCTATCTCAAACTGGTTAGGCGCAACCTCATTATGGCGTGTCTTGCATGGTATTGACAGCTCAAGAGCCTGGATCTCCAAGTCCTTCATGAACGCCTGTACCCTGTCAGGTATAGTTCCGAAATAGTGGTCCTCAAGCTGCTGGTTCTTTGCGGAATCATGTCCCATCAATGTCCTGCCAGTGAGCATCAGATCTGGGCGTGCGCTGTACAGTCCCTCGTCAACAAGGAAATACTCCTGCTCCCAACCGAGATTTGACGTTACTTTCTTTACTTTCGGATCGAAATAGTGGCATACATTCGTTGCGGCTACGTTTACGGCATGCAGAGCGCGCAGCAATGGTGCCTTATAGTCTAATGCCTCTCCTGTGTAGGAGATGAAAATCGTAGGAATACAAAGAGTGTCGTCTATGATGAATACAGGAGATGTCGGGTCCCATGCTGAATATCCACGTGCCTCGAAAGTGTTGCGGATACCGCCACTTGGGAACGAACTGGCATCCGGCTCCTGCTGTACAAGCAACTTTCCTGAAAACTCCTCTATCATTCCTCCCTTACCATCATGCTCGATGAAGGCGTCGTGTTTCTCTGCCGTTCCCTCTGTCAGTGGCTGGAACCAGTGAGTGTAGTGGGTAACACCATTCTCGTCTGCCCACTGTTTCATTCCCTTTGCTACCGCATCGGCGATAGAGCGGTCGAGACGGGTACCGTTGTCTATAACGTCAACGAGCTTCTCATAAACATCAGCCGGCAGATACTTATACATCTTGGCACGGTTGAATACGTTCTTTCCGAAGTACTCCGACGGACGCTCCATCGGGGCGATTACTTCGACTGGCCTTTTCTTGAAGGCTCCCTCAACAACCTTAAATCTTAAATTTGTCATGTTCTTAAACAATTTATGTTATCACTCATTTTTTGATTTGTTCCAGTAGCGGAACTTTGCGAATCCTCTTATCCTTTTATCCACTCACTAATTCTGTGGATAGCTTCCTCGCAGTTCTCACGGTCACCGAATGAGGTGAACCGTATGAACCCCTCGCCACTTGGACCGAAGCCTACGCCAGGCGTACATACCACCTGCGCTCCATACAGCATCTGTTCAAAGAACTTCCAACTGCCCACATCTTCTGGTGTCTTTACCCATAGGTAGGGGGCGTTCTCTCCGCCATATACTTTCAGTCCGCACTTTACCAACGTGTCACGCATGATCTTCGCATTGCCCATATAGTAGTTTATGGTGTCCTTGACCTGCTCCTTGCCCTCCGGCGTGTAAATGGCTTCGGCGGCACGCTGACTGATGTAACTTGTGCCATTGAACTTAGTACTCTGGCGGCGGTACCACATCGGGTTCAATGGATAGCGCTCCTCGCTCTCAATACATAAGGCAGTCAGCTCCTTCGGTACTATGGTGTAACCACACCTCACGCCGGTAAACCCTGCGGTCTTGGAATAGCTGTGAAATTCTATCGCCACCTTGCGCGCTCCCTTTATCTCGTATATTGAATGAGGGATGTCCTCATCCTGGATGTATGCCTCGTATGCAGCATCATAGAATATCAGGGTGTCGTTCTTCAATGCGTAGTTCACCCACTTGCGCAGCTCCTCACGTGTAATCACCGTTCCCGTCGGGTTGTTGGGGTAGCAGAGGTAGATGATGTCAACACGGTGGTCGGGTATCTGGGGCACGAAATTGTTCTCTTCCAAACAGGGCATGTACGTTACATTGCTCCATTTGCCGTCCTCCAATGTCCCGGCGCGCCCGCACATCACGTTGGAATCGATATACACCGGATAGATAGGGTCGGTAACTCCCACACTGTTGTCCCACCGTACCAATTCTCCGATGTTTCCTGTATCACTCTTCGCCCCGTCGTTGATGAACACCTCACTGGGGTCTATGTGTATGCCACGGGGCAGGAAATCGTTCTTTACTATGGCTTCCCTAAGAAACAGATAGCCTTCTTCTGGTCCATATCCATGGAAACCTTCCTTCGTTGACATGTCGTCAACAGCTTTGTGCATCGCCTCTATCACGGCAGGGCAGAGTGGCTGTGTAACATCTCCGATACCAAGACTGATAACGTTGGCTTTCGGATGGGAAACCTTGAAAGCATTCACCTTCTTCGCTATGTCGGCGAACAGGTAATTCTTCGTCAGCTTTAAATAGTTTTCATTAATTAATGCCATATTCTTTATATTGATGTTAAGTTTTGTCTGTTATATCTCTATCTCTCCGTCAAAGACGAATGTCGCACCGCCTGTCATATATACATGGTTGTCGGCGTCTTTCCATTCGATGTCTAATGTTCCTCCGTCCATAACGATACTGCTCTGCCGTCCTGCCCTGCCTGTCTTGGCGGCTGCCACCGCCGTGGCGCAGGCTCCCGTGCCGCATGCTAACGTTATTCC
>JAJQAR010000125.1 GCA_021203705.1 Prevotella sp.
GGGCAGACATGCGTAATCTGCTTGGTGGTAAAGGAGCCAATTTGGCTGAAATGAATCTTATTGGAGTGCCAGTCCCTCCGGGTTTCACCATTACTACGGATGTTTGTAATGAGTATTTTGAGAAGGGTAAGGACGCTGTCGTTGCCTTGTTGAAAGACGACGTGATAACGTCTGTTCATCATATTGAGCAGCTTATGAACAGCAAGTTCGGGGATGTTGACAACCCGCTGCTTGTCAGTGTTCGTTCTGGTGCGCGTGCTTCAATGCCTGGTATGATGGACACGATATTGAACCTCGGTCTTAACGATGAGGTTGTTGTCGGTCTTGCAAAAAAGACTGGCAATGAGAGATTTGCGTACGACAGTTACCGCCGTTTCGTGCAGATGTACGGTGATGTCGTATTGGGTATGAAACCGGTCAACAAGGATGATATCGACCCGTTCGAGGCTATTATACAGAAAGTAAAGTCAATAAGGAACATCACTCTCGATAACGAGATGAACGTTGACGAGTTGAAACAGTTGGTTGTTCTGTTCAAGGAGGCTATCAAGACTCAGACAGGAAAGGACTTCCCGACTGATCCGATGGAGCAGCTATGGGGTGCCATCTGTGCTGTGTTTGACAGTTGGATGAACGAGCGTGCCATTCTCTATCGCAAGATGGAAGGTATTCCTGCAGAGTGGGGTACGGCAGTTTCCGTCATGGCAATGGTATTCGGTAACATGGGCAACACATCGGCAACGGGTGTTTGTTTCAGTCGTGATGCTGCTACTGGTGAGAACCGTTTCAATGGTGAGTACCTTGTAAATGCTCAGGGTGAGGATGTCGTAGCCGGTATTCGTACACCTCAGCAGATTACTAAGGCTGGCTCTCTCCGTTGGGCAGAGCAACAGGGAATTTCCGAAGAGGAGCGTTCTTCAAAATATCCTTCTATGGAGGAGGCTTTGCCAGAGATTTATGCCGAATTGGATGCTCTTCAAAAGAAGTTGGAGCACCACTATCATGATATGCAGGACATGGAGTTCACTGTTCAGGAAGGCAAACTGTGGTTCTTGCAGACTCGTAACGGTAAGCGCACGGGTACGGCAATGGTGAAGATTGCCATGGATCTTTTGAGCGAGGGTGAGATTGACGAGAAAACGGCTTTGGAGCGTTGTGAGCCAAACAAGCTCGATGAGCTCCTTCACCCGATTTTCGATAAGGATGCTCTCAAGAAGGCTAAGGTGCTTACACGTGGTTTACCTGCCTCTCCTGGTGCTGCCTGTGGTCAGATTGTTTTCTTCGCTGATGATGCTGCAAAATGGCGCGCCGATGGTCATAGGGTAGTTATGGTCCGTATCGAGACAAGCCCAGAGGATCTTGCAGGTATGGCTGCTGCCGAGGGTATTGTGACGGCAAGGGGCGGAATGACATCCCACGCTGCTGTCGTTGCCCGTGGTATGGGCAAGTGCTGCGTTACAGGTGCTGGTGCTTTGAATGTCAACTATAAAACTCGCACTGTTGAGATTGAGGGCATTGTATTGAAAGAGGGTGACTATATCTCTATAAACGGCTCAACGGGTGAGATTTATTTGGGTGAGGTTAAGACGAAACCTGCTGAGGTAACAGGTGACTTTGCTGCCCTGATGAACCTTTGCGACAAATATACAAAACTTGTTGTTCGTACCAATGCAGATACGCCGCATGATGCTGAGGTGGCTCGTAATTTTGGAGCTGTCGGTATCGGACTTTGCCGTACGGAACACATGTTCTTCGAGAACGAGAAGATAAAGGCTATGCGTGAGATGATCCTTTCTGACACCGTTGAGGGACGCAAGAAGGCTCTCGCTAAACTGTTGCCTTATCAGAAACAGGACTTCTATGGTATTCTCAAGGCTATGGACGGTTATCCAGTGAATATCCGCTTGCTCGACCCGCCATTGCATGAGTTCGTGCCTCACGATCTCGAAGGTCAGAAGATTATGGCTGAGGAGATGGGTATCACGGTTAAGGAAATACAACAGCGTGTGAATAATCTTAGTGAGCATAACCCGATGCTTGGTCACCGTGGCTGTCGTCTCGGCAATACTTATCCTGAGATTACCGCTATGCAGACTCGTTCTATTCTCGGTGCCGCTATTCAGTTGAAGAAAGAGGGTTATAATCCTCGCCCTGAAATCATGGTTCCGCTCATCGGTATCGTATATGAGTTCGAGGCTCAGGAGAAGGTAATCCGTGCTACTGCCAAAAAACTGTTTGAGGAAGAGGGTATTGAGATTGAGTTCAAGGTTGGTACGATGATAGAGATTCCACGTGCTGCACTCACTGCTGACAGGATTGCTCAAAGTGCTGAGTATTTCAGTTTCGGTACTAACGACCTCACGCAGATGACTTACGGTTACAGTCGTGATGATATCGCCAGCTTCTTGCCTGTTTACCTCGAAAAGAAGATTCTCAAGGTTGACCCGTTCCAGGTGCTTGACAGGAAGGGTGTAGGTCAGCTTGTGAAGATTGCTGTTGAAAAGGGACGTGCTACCCGTCCTGACCTCCCATGTGGTATCTGCGGTGAGCATGGCGGTGAACCGTCATCCGTGAAATTCTGCCACTCCGTAGGTCTCAACTACGTAAGCTGCTCCCCATTCCGTGTCCCAATCGCAAGATTGGCAGCGGCACAGGCAGCAGTAGAGGATATGTAAGATTGTTATAAATTCCCAAATAATAATCAGGCGGTAAGCTCAAACTTACCGCCTGTTTTTTGCACTATCTATTGTTCATTGCCGTCAATATTTCCAAACATTAATCTAACTTGTTTGTCAAAATCAGAATCTATTCGTTGTGTTTTATTAAAGATATCGTATTCCTGCTCTGCCTTAGCCTTAGCTTTTGCCGCAGAAATACTCCCTTTGTTTGGAAGAATCCGATAATCATTAAACGAAAGGAACTTATTGACACTGGCAGCAAATTTTTCCATTGTGAAAGCGTTTTGACGTTCAATTTGATTTTCAATATAATCGAAATAAGAAGTGACAGCACGCTCCAACTGACGTATTTCTTTTTCTGGCAAATAATTCTTTGCTATTGTAACATCCGATTTTAAAATTCGTCCATCAGGTGCATTCTTCCAGGTTGTCAGACCCATGTGTTCATCTTCGTGATCAACTTTAGTATATATAATCTCCGCTGCAGTCTGACCAGTTATTGCATAATGAAAGCGGTTCTGTATCATGGCATAAAAATCGTGTGTTGTAGGAGAGTTTTTGTCATAGTCTATGCTACATTCTGCATAAATGTCTGTTATCTGTTGCCAAATGCGACGTTCACTAGCACGAATAGAGCGAACTCTTTCCAGCAATTCTCGGAAATAGTCTTTGCCAAACACTGCTGTTCCTTGCTTCAATCGATTGTCATCAAGCACGAATCCTTTGCGGATATATTCATTTAGGATTTTTGTTGCCCATTGGCGGAAACGGGTGGCACGCTTAGAATTGATGCGATAACCTACGGCTATGATGGCATCCAAATGATAAAACTTGACACCTTTGGTTTGAGTTTTCCCCTCAATAGCACCATGTTCAGTGGTTATTTCCAAAATGGAAACAACCACTTCCTCTTGCAATTCTTCATCATTGAATATGTTTTTCAAGTGCTTGCTGATTGCTGGTACTCCCACACCAAACAAATCTGCCATTGCCTTTTGTGTACACCAAATTGTTTCATTTTTTATAACAACCTGTACATTTCCCTCTGCATCGGGGAGATTATATAATAAAAACTGT
>JAJQAR010000155.1 GCA_021203705.1 Prevotella sp.
AAAGACTCCACCCAAAAATACCATACAATGGAAATCAGAGTACGGCGATCGCAAAGTCGTAGAACCCCTATGGAAGCCTTGAGAAGCCAACACTTCTTTTGGCTTCCATAAATTTTTCTTGACAATGTATTGTATATTGTGATAATATATAGTCATGAAATATCCAGATTATGTGAGACAATATCGTCCAAAAGGAACAGTAATTAAGAAGGTTAGAGAGACCTATTACGTTTACTATGCCACATCTAAGCGAGTACCAGGGAAAAATTATCCCGTTCAGGTAATAAAGGGACTGGCGGGAAAGGTCGACCAATATGGTTTTCACCCTTTGACAAGAGCAGTTGTGGATACAGAGCGTGTACAGGTACGGGAATGCGGGTTTACAAACTTTCTGCTGAAATTTGAAGATGAGTATGTCAGCAGAAGGAATGAACCTGTAAAGGAATGCAGAAATTTATACCGCAGTATGATTGTATATCTGTCACCTGAATCATATCTATGTGATGATGAAGGGCAAAAGATATATTCGGCAGAAGAAATGGTTAAGAAGTTTCATATTGGTATACCAAATCAGATTACAGCTATTGGTAAGATGTGTGAATATGATTTAAAAGATTTGGAACCATTGAAGAGAATCAGCAACGTAAGAATGGGAGAACGTGTATTTGCAAGTGAATTAACACAGCAGCAGAAAGAACTATTAGAAAAGATAGGAGTGACAGAAGATGAAATCAGATGAAAATGAAATGAAATTAACAGATGAAGAAGCTGAATCACTGCTTTATTTTTTAAAGAGAGTGCCAGATCCAAGGGATGCAAGGGGTGTAAGATACAGGTATTATGATCTGCTGTTAATGTGTGTATATTCTGTATTAGCAGGATACAGTGAAGCAACAGATATCGAATATTTTGTAGAGATACACAAAGACTATTTTAAAGAACGTTTAGGAATAGAGACAGTACCCTCACATGATACATTTTCAAGGGTAATGAGATTAACAGACTTTAATGCATTAAGTGAATCACTGGATGAATGGCTGCATGGAGCATTTCCACAGATATATGAACTGTATGGCGGGATGAAAGTTATGCATATAGACGGGAAAGCAGTCAGAGGAGCCAGTGAGAAGAGTCATGGAGAGAAACCAATATATCAGTTGAATGCAATGGTTGAGGGTGAATCAATCGGAGTAAAGACAGAGAAAGTTGGTGAAAAGACAAATGAATTAGGATGTCTGCCTGATTTCATAAATCAATTAAATCTGAACAATACCATTGTTACTATTGATGCAATGGGGTGCAATCAAAAGGTAATTGATGCAATACACAAAAAGGGAGGCAAATTTGTTCTGCCGGTAAAAGAGAATCAGCCGAATTTATCAGCATGTATTCTAAAACGGACAGCAGAATTAGAAAAAGAAGGCAAATTTAAAACACTCGATAGAGCAGAGACAATGTCGAATGAACATGGAAGATATGAAAGGAACACATTAAGTATGATAGACGATACATCGTTCATCTATGAATCACTGGGAATATCTTCATTTTATGGTTCTGTTGCAAGAGTTGGCATATTGGATAAGAAAGTTGTCAAACAGGATAACGGAAAGGAAGTAACTGAAAGAACAAGAAATCTTCTCATTACAGATCTTGAGAACATAACAGCTGATGATATGCTTAAGATAAAGAAGTCACATTGGAATATTGAAATGCAGCACTGGCAGCTGGATATACAACTGAGAGAGGATGCACAAACAGCACGCAAAGATAATTCAGTACCAAATGGAGCTATTCTTAGAAGATTTTGCTTAATGGTGAAAAAATATGATAAGGTGCTATCAGAAAAACCATTGAAACGATTTCTGATGTCCAATGCAAATGACATTATGCGTATTGAGAATATTTTGTTTAATAACTCTTTTTCTAACAATGCCTGACTTTGCGATTGCCCTAAAAACAAGGTAGAAATTAACAGAAATGATTGAAAAAGACATGTTTGGATGTTAAAATGACGATAAATCACATCTAAGGGCTTAAAGATAGCGTACCTGAAGAAGAGGTTGCGATTTTAAAAATTTTTTGCAATAGTTACGTCAACCCTCGTTTTATGAATATGTACACCGTAATGAGGTGGCAATTTAGATGCATTATTTTTTCAGCAGTTTAGGTGTAATTTGTATATCGTTGGCAGGGATTTCTACCTGTTGGAGTTTTAGTAGAATATCCTCACCATGAATGAAGCTGAAGAGCTCGTATGCTGAGCGGTCTCCTAGCTTCTTTCTTTTGTAGGAGTTAATATGACTCATCATGAGTGAGACATCTTCCTGGGTTAAATTATCAAAAGATTTGCCCTTTGGAAGGATTCTCCTAATCATTTCATGGGCAACTTCACAGCTGCCCTTTTGATTAGGTCTCATAGGGTCAGTGTAGAATACTCTTGTTCTCATTTCTCCCTCGCTATTGCATTCAATGCCAGTAGGATTAGTAAACTCACTGCCTCTGTCTGCAAGGATTACAGGAAAAAGCTTAACAAATTCTTCATGCCCAAGTATACCGTAAAGATTATTAAATATATCCGTTACGGAACGGGAAGTGTTTGCCTCCCTGATATACGCCAGCATTAAAGAACTATCGCAGAAGTATATTGTCAGCAATACCTTCCCGCCTTTATTGCCTTCGACTGAATCTATTTCAACTACTGACTGATCCGGATTATTGCTCATATACACATTGAAGTCATCATAAGTTCTGCCGATGAAGCATTTTTTATCAATCTTCATCAGCTTTTTCTTTTTGCGTACTTTGAAGCGTGCAGACCTAACCATATTAACTGTCGAAATATTCAGTCTACCTCTTTCAATGTAGTCGTATATTGCTCGTTCGCTGACCATTAATACATCTGCATTATTAACGCATATATGGTGAATTGACTGTCCCTGCTTAAGTAAAGTGAGCAAAAAATCCTCTGTAAACTTAAGTTCTTCAGGAGTCATAGATACACATTCTCTTGAGTCTCTGAGCGTATTTTCGTACGTTTTTTGAGCGTATTTCGCGTCATAGATATGTTTCTCAAGTCTGCATGATTTAATGCTTATACAGCCGTTGCAAACGTATGGAGGCTTTGACAATTTTGGACATTTTGCTTCATGAAAATCATCACAGTATTTAAAGCATTTATGGTCGCATGTTCTGCAGTATCTCTCTTTGCTTTGGGTACAATCTTCACATGCAGTACCATATTTTTTGCAAAAGGTATATTTAATGCACGGATTGTATTTCTTGTGATCTGTCTTTACTATGCAGTGATTTCTAATCTCTTTTGATATTGTGGTTTGATTTCGATTTAATTTATCAGCAATTTTCCTAAAAGTGAAATCCTCCGAATTAAGAGCATCCTGGATGAGAACTCTTTCTTCAATAGTTAGGTGGCTTTGTTTTGCCATTATGATTCCTCCTTGCATCTGCCACCCCACCACTGCTGTACAAGGAGTATATCAAAAGAGTGTAGAAAAGAAAACCAAAAATTGAAAATTTGCCGCTTAGCACAGAGGGACTGCCCAATTGGGCAGTCCCTCTGTGCTCTCTTCCTTCCATGTTACTTAAAAAATATACGTTCCTTTTCTCTTCTCTTTCCTTTGCATTACTTACTTCTATCTTCTTCTTTTTCTTCTTTGCAATACTTACTTCTATGTTATTACTAGAATTTAATTTTTCAATTTACTAAAGTTTTATGTAATAAGACCCTTTGA
>JAJQAR010000386.1 GCA_021203705.1 Prevotella sp.
CGTCAAAACTATTGCAATCTATGTTCTTTTCAGTAGCCACGTCCCGATACAACATACCCTCGTAGGCTATTCCCTTTTCTCGCAGCCTGTTCCTGAAATTTTCGTAGATATCTCCCAAATGTGACCAGATCTGCAGGAAACGTTTCTTCAGTTCTGAGTCGTGGTCGTCAGTCATGTTATGGAAAAACGCCCTCAGTTCTTCCTTCTGTTCTTCTGTAAGATATGAGATGTCGTCCAACTCATGGATATCCTTGACATTGGCGAATATCTTTGAGGCATCGACAATATGCTTGTCAATATCATCAAAGTCTGATAGAAGCAGTTCCCCCCAGCCATAGAAATGGTCAAGTGTCTCCTCCGTTCCGGTACATTCCACGAAACTCTTGTACAGCTCACAGATCAGCGTTATCTCCTCTGCGACATTCAACTTTGAGTTGTTGCGGAACAAATCACTTATCGTTATATATGTGGGCGACCATATAGGCTTGTTGACAAGTTTCGCTAAATTTTCATTCAGGAACAGTGAGGCGCGCTTATTGGGAAAGACAACGGCAATACGCGATAGGTCGGTGCAGTATTTCTTTATAATGTCCTCTGCCACAAATTCCAAAAAACTCTTCATAATATGTCATTTTTTAAAATTCAACTTTTTCTATTTTTTGCGAATACACGAACCACAGATAGCCAGAAATGTTGGTATAGCCCATTGTCTTAAGCAAATTCATATACTGCCTTACCTGATTATGGTATTCATCACGAGGCTTTCCGAATTTGAAGTCTATGACAATCATCTGGTTATCGTCCATTATAACCCTATCGGGGCGTCGCTCTATCACCTTGCCGGCTGACTCATCATACGACAGGATATTACACTCGTTGAACACTCTCCAATGTGGGTCAAACCAAGCGGCAATGCGCTCATCTGAAAAACTCCTTGTAATTGTGCTCTCTAATTTCTCCACCGTGATAATGTCGTCATACAGCACTCCCCTATTCTCCAATTCTTTTAGAACGCCTTCTATATCTGCCAATGTGCGTATCTGTGAAAAGAGGTTGTGCAATATATTTCCCATCTTGATATAGGATGTCCTCTCGTTTTCCGCCTCATTGTCTGATATAAAAGCACTACTACTGTTGGTCTGACGGAATTCAATCGGGGAATTGTAAGAAACAATTTTCACTTCTTTTTGTGTTGCGGGAAGCATAAATACATTCTGGGAGTGAAGAGTGAAGAGTGAAGTGTGAAGTGTGCGATTTTGCTTGCGTTCATTGCTTGCGTGTCGTTTCTCCGAAACGATGTCCTCAGTAAACTGGGACCCTACATTGGGTGTGGAGCCTACGTATAAGGTACCGTACCGGAAATGCATCTCTCCATCTTAGCAACAGTTTATCGTGGCTCCTTCCAACTTTTCTATTAATTCGGGGAGACAGGCGGAGAGGATGTCGGAACGTATGCTGTTACTTGTCTTGGTCGCTTTGCCGATAACGAAAAGGTTCTTGCTCGCACGGGTAAAGGCGACATAAAGCAGGTTCATATTGTCAACGGTGTTCTGGATATGCTCGTTCTTGTAATCATCGGCATAAATGGTGTCAATCAGTTGTTTGCTGTAATCTATTGGTGCCAAAGGCAGTTCATCAAAGGGCTCTACTTTGGGCTGACACCACAGCATGTTTTTTTTGCGGCTTACCAACTCCCAGTCACAGAATGGAATTATAACATTCTCAAATTCCAATCCCTTACTCTTATGAATTGTTAGAAGTCGGATTCCGTTCACATCATCGCTTTGCACATTCTGATTACAAATCGACTCGTCCCATGTTTTGAGGAAAAGTTCTATGCTTCCCACATTCTCTTGCGTGAACTCTGTCACACAATCGTAGAACTTGCAGATATACGCACTCTGGTCTTTTATTTTTTCTATTTTGAATGATGAGTATATCTCCTCTACGATATCCAAAAGCGGTTTTCTTAGCAACTCGTCTGTTCTTTGTATAAAACTTTCAGGCAACAGGTCATCCAAACGCAAACTGTTATTGTCGGGTGTTTCGGTGAATAACTGGTTGTCTCTAAGATCATTTTTCAATATCTTTCTTTGGTATGTTTTAGTCAACGAAGCCTTAGTGAGAATATCATCCGGATGGAGGAGGAGGCGCAATGCCATGATTATGATATTCACTGCCATTGATGCTCCCAACTTGAATGCCTCGTCGCTTACTACCTTTGTTTCCAGTTTATATTCCATAAAATAATTTGCGACATCGGATATTTGCTTGTTGCCCCTTAAAAGAATCGCTATCTTGTTCTCCGGTATCTTTTTGTCCTTCAACATCTCAACAATATCGGCAACTTCCTGTAAAACCGCTTCTTTATAATTGTCAGCCGTGAACAGGTCTATCCTCACCAATCCGTTGCTGTCCTTGTTGGTGGGGACTTTCTGTATGACATCTGAATATGCCGACTTAATTTCTTTGGATTCTTCCTCGCCATTCACTTTGAGTTCGTTTTTGTATTCCTTTTCAACAGCTAAAGAAAAGAAACTGTTGTTGAAATTCACTACATTGCGTTCTGAGCGGAAATTTCTGTCAAGATTTCGTATTTCTATTTCCTCATCTGGATTGTCAAACTCGCTGTTGATATCGTTGAGCAACCGCCAGTCGCCGGCTCGCCAACGATAGATACTCTGCTTTACATCACCGACTATAAGGTTTTTAACCGTGTTGTCATCACTGCCGTAATTACGGCTCATGCACTCTTTGAGCAATACTTTGAAATTCATCCATTGTATCCTACTCGTGTCCTGAAACTCGTCTATCATTATATGGTCAAGATTACTTCCTGTCTTCTCAAAGATAAACGGGGTGTCGCTATCTTTTATCAAAGAGTGCAGCAGATGGGGCGTATCACTCAACAGAAAACGGTTTTCCTCTTTGTTCAACTCCCGTACCTTTTTCTCTATACTGTTGAGCAGGCGCAACTTACTTAGATGTTTCAACGTTAGATCCGCACTCTGATATAATGGAAAAAACTTTCTTCTCTCATCCTCTGCATCGTGGAGAAGGTCCATCAGGTCACTTTCCACAATTCTTTGTATCGTAAAATAATCTGGACTCGACTTTGCTGCCCAACTTTCTGGATCTTCCAGACAGTTGTTAAGCGTAGCATTTTCACATTTAGAATTACTAATTTCACCATTCTTCAATTTTTTGAAATAACTTCCTATGCCTTTATTTTTCCCTTTGAATGACTCTGGTGTCAATCCTGCATCGGCTACAATCCTCTCAAAATTTTCAGCATATCCTGCCATTGTGGTTTTCGCTGTATCACGAATATCCCGTAACTGTTTCGTATAGTTATCAAAAAAGCCTTCTTCCGAGAGTTTCTCATCAAGCCTCTTACTGACATTCTTATAGAAATCTTTGAATATTGTGTTGCCGAATGACTTTATCTGTCCGATGACATTCCAACTCTTGTCCTCATCAATGGTGGACATGATATAACTGATAATCCATTTGAGCACGACACTCTGTGAATCAAGCGACTCTATCATCCTGTCAACTGCCTGTTCTTCTACCTCTCCATCGTTCAAGTCGATTCTAAGGTTCGCAGTCAGGTCCAGTTCCCGTGCCAGATTGCGCAATATTGACTGGAAAAAACTGTCGATAGTCTCAACCCTGAAATAGCTGTAGTTATGCAACAGGAAATTGAGTGCGATACCTGCCTGGCGGCTTGCCTGTTGCCTGCCA
>JAJQAR010000277.1 GCA_021203705.1 Prevotella sp.
CTATTAGTGGTGATGACGGAACAACCGTAACATCCATTAACGGTTCTGCAACAGAAATCCCAGACACTGGTACAGTTTACAATTTCTATGCAAAAGAAGATGGTTACCTTTATGTATTGGCAAAGTTAAACACAGCGAAGGTTATCCTCGTTTGGGAAGATGGTACACGTATCCCTTACTTATGGACGGCTTCTGATGATGCTGATGGTGGCAGCTATAAAACTGTTTCTTTCGACCTCTGTGAGCAAAGCGACATTCTTGATGAAGATGGAAACATATCTTCAACTGCTACTGTTGGCTTCCCTTATGATTACATAAGTTTCAGTACAGACAAGTATTCTGCCGACTGCCAAGCTGGTGTTATTAAGATTGCTGTTACAAAAGAAAAGACATATACCGTATGTGCTTGTGGTTCTAAAATGGCTGTAGGTGGTTACTATTTCGACACAACTGGCACAGCGACAATCACTTATACTTATAATGTAACAGATGAGAATGACAATGTAACTGCAAGCTATCCTTTCACACTTCTTGAAAATGGTCAGATCCCAGTAACAGAGCCCGACCCCGTAACAATCACTATCTCATCCAAATCATCTGATTTAACGGATGGAGCAACTCTTTCACAATTAAGTGATGGAGACGACTATGGTGAAACAGCATCATATATCACAGTAACCGCAGAAAACATGGATCAGTATGACGATCCTGGCATCTATCTCGACATCACTTACGAAGCAACCGAGGATGAAGACACGTATACAGCTGAACTCACAAATGCTTGGCTTAAAGCTGACGAGGATGGAAATTATACCTGGACTTGCGGTTATGCTTACGAGTTGACCGATGGTGTAACTTACACCTTCACAATCACTCCACTTGCATCAAGTAGCAATCCACATGCAGACGCTATTGGTGATCCTATTACATTAACAATTACAGGTTCATATACAAAAGCTGCCCAGAGCTCCGTTGAATTTAGCGGTGTTACTCCAAGTACCGAAGAAGAAACAATTTATTCTAACCAGAATGAAATCACTCTGACATTCTCTGGTGATGTTGCTTCTGCAACTGCACAGATGTATTACGGAAAATCTGACGGTTATAAAGATATTGAAGCAGACAGCGTAAAAGTTTCTGGCTCTACCGTAACAATATGCCTTACAGATGACCAAATGAGCACAGCTGTAACTATGAATATGCTCTGGTTGATGGTTACCGCCACTGACTCCGAAGGCCTCACAATTTCGTATGACGGTGAAGACTACATACTTATCACATATTCCAGCGTCACAGAATACACTGGTGGTGATGATGAAGAACAAGGTGGTGATGGTGATGACACTACTAAATACGATGAAGTTTCATTAACATACTCTCCAAAGAGCGGTGCAGAAATTTATGGTAACTTGACTATCACAGCTACTTATAAATATAGTTCAAGTGATTATGAAGAAGGCACAAGCGTATATCTTACTCCGGGTGAAGACAGTGCTGTAAGAATTACAGATGAAGATTACAAAGAAGTTACTGATGCCGACGGTAATGTAATTACAGCTTCATTATCAACTGGTGATGATGATAATCAAGGCACGATTGAGTTTAGCTCAACACTTCCAGCAGGAACATACAAGGTCATTCTTGACGGCCAAACAGGTGATAACGGAGAAGCATTCTATGTTGAAGTTGGTGATGACTATACCAAAGTCGCTGTCAATGCAGCAGATACCCTCACTTACACTATCACAGATGATTTGAGTATTGAACTCACATCTGATGACCTTGGCGGAGCTTCTACTGATGATTTGTCAAATGCAGGTGAAATTTACATCGAGACTAATTCTTTGGATGAGTTATATGTAACTCTTACGATTACAGATACCCCTGATGAAGGTGACGCAACATCAACATCTTACGACATGACATACGAAGAATCTGACAACGATTATGTATGGTCATGCGAGGAAGGCGACATTATCCTGTATTCAGGACACAGCTATACATTTACTGTAAACGCATATAGCAGCAAGGATGATACTGAAACACCATTAGCTACAAAGGAACTCTACACAATCACTGGTACTTCTGGTTCAACTGTAACTCCTACCACCATCGAGTTGGAGATTACCCCAACAACCTCAGCTGCAGAATTTACAGCTGACGAGGATGCAACAATCAATGTTAGTGCTTCTGACTATGTAACGATAGTAGCAACTATCGACAATGGCGATGATGATCCTATCTCTCTCACTCCAGCCGTAGCTTCAGGTGCCGATACAGACGGTGATTACTCTATGGGTTGGACAATAACAATTGGTACTGAAACATTGGCACAGTTCGCTGGCAGTGAGTTCACTATCAATATTACAGCTACTAATGCAACAAATGCAACTGCTTCACAGAGCCTCACCTATTCCGTTGCATCAAGTACTGTAACTAACCCAGATGAAGGTGGCGAAACAGAACTGTCATGGACATTCTCACCTGCAGACAGCACAACCATACTCACATCTGTTGGTTTAAGTTCAATCACTATTTCTTGCACTGACGGTATCAAGTACAATAAAGGTGGTGAAATCACAATCACTGATAGTCTTGGAGTAGCTGTTGACGGTGTTACAATATCTTGTGATATTAGTACTGATGAAGATGCTGATGCCGTAACATCATGTACCCTTACATTGAGCTCAACAATCACAGAAGTAGATAGATACATAATTACCATACCAGAAGGTTACTTCCTCGTAGGAGAAGACATGGACGAGAATCCTGAGACAACTCTTACATATATTGTAAGTACAACAACAGGTATCAACGCCATCACCCTGCGTGCCACTTCCGATGACCGCTTCTACAACCTCAACGGTCAGCGTGTAACTACTCCACGCAACGGTATCTTCATCCTCAACGGAAAGAAAGTGCTGGTTAAATAATCAGAACGTTTTATAATTAAATAAAACTTGTGTTTAAATTGTAATAGGAGAAGCCGTGAGGCCTCTCCTATTTTTTTATTCTTCATTTCCATTTCCCCACATTCGGACCTCGTCCGCACTGCTACACATCCAATGTAGGGACTTTAATGTTTCGATTAAGCGAGTGCAATCAAACTCGTTTGTTTTGCCGAGCGTGAGAATTTTTTCGTAAGCCGAATGCAGAGCAAGCTTGCTTGGACTCTGCTGAGGCGAGAAAAAATCAACACGGTTAAACTTCACTGAAAGTAATTTATTAAGTCCTCTCGCACCTCAAAGGCGACACCACAAGCAAAAATGAACTTTTAACTTTTAACTTTTAACTTTTAACTTGAATACTCGCAGAGTTTTCACTACCTTTGCACTTGAATACACATTAGATGGTTAAATGCTTAATAAGTTCTCATTCGGACAGCGTCCGCATCCAAAGTTGCGATTAAGCAAGTGCAATCAAACTTGTTTGTTTTGCCAAGCGTGAGCAACTTCACAATATGTAAACTTTTAACTTTTAACTTTTAACTTTTAACTTGAAAGAGATGATATATTTCTTTAAAACAGCTAATCAATCAATTATCGCCACGGCAGCCGGCCACACGCTCTCTGACGAGGAGCTCTCCAAGCTCGCCTGGCTCTACGGCGACGCCTCCGTTATTAACACCGAAAAAATCGAGGGCTTCTTCATCGGCCCACGCCGTGAAATGATTACGCCTTGGAGCACCAACGCCGTGGAAATCACACAAAACATGAACATGCATGGCATCTCCCGTATCGAGG
>JAJQAR010000214.1 GCA_021203705.1 Prevotella sp.
GTTTTAAATATTTTTATTCCGAACAGAAAAAACTAAAGATACCGGCATTTCTTTCATGCCGGTATCCTTGGCTTTATCCCTCTTGTCATTGTTTCAATTACTTTTGCAAAGATATGATTTATTTTTCAAACATCCAACTTTTATTTCCAAAAAAGTTTTCAAGAGAATCTACATATCATATAAAATGTAAAGTATTTTATAGAATAACATATCGTAGCGTATGAATAATTTTCTCATAAATAAAATTTTTCGGGAATGTAGGTGTTTATTATGCGCTTAATTTCGTAAATTCGCACGCTATACAAACATCTATACATTATATAATATATATGTTATCAGCAGAAGAAAGAAAAAGTATAATAAAACTTATACACCAGCAGGTGGTGCCGGCAATAGGCTGTACAGAACCGATGGCGGTGGCACTTTGCGTGTCGAAAGCGAAAGAACTGTTGGGCACATTGCCAGAAAGCATTGACATACAGTTGAGTGCCAATGTGTTGAAGAACGCCATGGGTGTGGGAATACCTGGAACAGGGATGATAGGTCTGCCCATTGCCGTAGCCCTCGGAGCACTTATAGGAAAGTCAGAACTTGGATTGGAAGTGTTGCGCGACTGCGACAAGGCTGCAGTGACACGTGGTAAGGAATACATATCTGAAGACAGGATAAATATCTCTCTCGATGAGAATGCCCCCGACAAACTGTATATTGCCGTTACGTGCAAGGCAGGAAGCCATGAGACAGAGGCAAGGATAGGCGGAGAACATACCAACTTCATCTACCTGCACAAGGACAATGAGGTGATTTTAGACAAGCCACTCCACAAGACAGACAACGATGAGGGAGAAGAAGTAAAACTGACATTGAGAAAGGTATATGACTTCGCCACACAGACCGACATAGAGGAGATCCGCTTTATCTTGGAGGCAAAAAAGATGAACGAGGCAGCGGCCGCCGACGGACTGAGAGACAACTATGGGCACCAGCTCGGAAAGACAATGTGCAGTCCTTTGGGCAAGGGAATAATGGGCGATGGCATATTCTCGAAGATCCTCTCCACCACCAGTTGTGCATGTGACGCTCGTATGGCAGGAGCCATGATACCCGTGATGAGCAACAGTGGAAGTGGCAACCAGGGTATCTGCGCCACGATGCCGGTAGTGGTGTTCGCGGAGGAGAACCACAACACTGAGGAGGAGACTATACGTGCGTTGATAATCAGCAACCTCACTGCAATATACATCAAGCAGCACCTCGGCTCGTTGTCAGCCCTCTGTGGTTGTGTGGTGGCAAGTACAGGAAGCAGTTGCGGCATAACATATCTTATGGGCGGCACATACGAACAGATCTCATTTGCCGTTAAGAATATGATAGCCAACCTGACAGGTATGATCTGTGACGGAGCGAAACCCAGTTGTGCGCTGAAACTCACCACAGGAGTGAGCACCGCCGTGATGAGTGCCATGCTCGCCATACAGAACAAGCACGTTACCTCTATGGAGGGGATTATCGAGGATGATGTTGACAAGAGCATCCGCAACCTCACCGACATAGGCAGGAACGGCATGGATGAGACCGACCGTTTCGTGTTAGACATAATGACAAACAAAAATTCTAAATGATAATGAAAACAATAAAAACCGTATTATCAGTACTGTTTCTTTCTTTCGCTATACTCACTGCCACGGCGCAGATACAAGACCCCGTGCATTTCAGCGTCAACATGAAACAGGTGTCTCCAACGGAAATTGATGTGGTGTTCTCAGCCACTATCGACAAGGGGTGGCACGTATATTCCACCGGACTGCCCGACGACGGACCAATCTCAGCCACTCTCACAACGGAGAAATCAGAAGGTGCGGAGGCAACAGGTAAACTCACTCCAAAAGGAAAGGAGATAAAAGAATACGATAAACTGTTTGATATGACGCTCCGGTACTTCGAGAACAACGTATCTTTCGTACAGAGATATAAGATTACCGGCAAGACATACCATATAAAGGGCTACCTCGAATACGGAGCATGCAACGACGAGAACTGTATGCCGCCGACACAGGTGGACTTTGAATATAGCGGCAACGGACCGGCAGATGCGCCTGAAGCAAAGATTGTCGAGGAGGAGACAAAGACTGACACAGACACCGCAGCAGTAGCCGCAACAGCTACCGACAGCATACAACAAGATGAGAACAACGCAAGTGTCGGTGATGACCTCTGGAAACCCGTGATTAAGGAGTTGCAGGCATTTGACGGAGGCGACAACAGTAGTAACCGTTCATGGATATACATCTTCCTGATGGGACTGGTAGGCGGATTTATCGCCTTGTTCACCCCCTGCGTATGGCCTATAATACCGATGACCGTGAGCTTCTTCCTGAAACGTGCGAAAGACGATAAAAAGAAAGGTATAAAAGATGCCGTGACTTACGGTATCTCCATTGTGGTGATTTACGTGGCATTAGGACTTATCATCACGGCAATCTTCGGGGCAAGTTCATTGAATGCCCTCGCTACAAATGCCGTGTTCAACGTGTTCTTCTTCCTATTGCTTGTAGTGTTCGCCCTCTCGTTCTTCGGATGGTTTGAACTCACCCTGCCTTCATCATGGACAAACAAGGTTGACAACAAGGCATCATCGACAGGCGGACTATTGAGTATTTTCCTCATGGCGTTCACCCTCGCCCTTGTGTCGTTCTCTTGCACTGGACCTATCATCGGTTTTCTGCTTGTTGAGGTAAGTACATCAGGCAGTATCGCTGGACCAGCTATCGGCATGCTTGGTTTCGCCATTGCACTTGCCTTGCCGTTCACCTTATTCGCCATGTTCCCTACATGGCTCAAACAGGCACCGAAGTCAGGCAGTTGGATGAACACCATCAAGATAGTGCTTGGTTTTATCGAGTTGGCATTCGCATTGAAATTCCTCTCTGTCGCCGACCTCGCATACGGCTGGAGAATACTCGACCGTGAAGTGTTCCTGTCATTATGGATAGTAATCTTCGGACTGATGGGCTTGTATCTTATCGGAAAGTTGAAATTCAAGAGTGATGCCGGCAGTGAAGGGGCGATGCCCGTACCGTGCATTATGCTTGGACTGATATCATTGGCATTCACCGTGTATCTCATACCAGGACTGTGGGGCGCACCCTGCAAGGCTGTCAGTGCTTTCGCACCGCCTATCAGTACTCAGGACTTCAACATTTACCACAACGAGGTAGAGCCGAAGTTCCGTGATTACGAGACGGGCATGGCGGCGGCACAGGCACAGGGAAAGCCAGTGGTGATCGACTTCACTGGTTTCGGTTGTGTTAACTGCCGTAAGATGGAGGCGGCAGTGTGGACAGACCCGAAAGTCGCCGACAAGCTCAATGATGATGTGGTATTGATTTCCCTTTACGTGGACGACAAGACGCCGCTTGGTACACCAATCGAGGTTACTGAGAACGGCAAGAAGCGCACCTTGCGCACTATCGGTGACAAATGGAGCTACCTGCAACGCAGCAAGTTCGGTGCCAACGCCCAGCCGTTTTACGTGATAATCGACAACGATGGCAATCCTTTGGGAGGCTCTTACAGCTATGACGAGAACATAAATCATTATCTCGATTTTCTGAATAAGGGCATAAACAACTATCGTAAATAGTGTTTTATGTATCAATTATTTTGATATATATCAATAAAAGTTACCTTTTTAAACGAAATACTATAAAAACCGTAGCAATATGTCAAAACAGTGAT
>JAJQAR010000271.1 GCA_021203705.1 Prevotella sp.
GTCTCCAATAGAAAAATCTCTCGGCAAATCCCTGACCATTCTGTCAACCTCTTTTACGAATGAAAATCTGTCCAAATCGCTTTTGCACTTTAAATATAATGATGCTTTGTCCCTAAAAAGGAGTTCTATGCCTTTGTCTGACAACGAGATTTTCGGATCGCTAAATTCCACAAGGTCTTCTTTTTGCAATTCGTGGGTGTTCTCCATAAACTGACATTTCACTTCCAATATATCCATCTTACGGTCATAAATATCTTGCAATGTCCTGTCAATGTCTGATTCCTCACCTTTTAAATTTGACTGGAAATCATTGCAAAACTCATAGAATAATGTTCTGGTTTTGATGTCGGAAAGCATTGCTCTTATATCAGATACATATTCCAAATCCTTACATCTTTCTTCGAGTTCAAGAACTTTATCGAATAATATTGTAGTCTTTATCCTTTCTTGTTTCCTTTCTGTTATGTATTTGTCAATTGTCAGACAAAAGTCAAACTGATCAAAAGAGTTTTCCTTGCGTTTTTCAGGTAATAACTCTTTATTCTCAATAATATTAGTAAATACATTTTGAGGAAGTCTGAATTCCATCTTGACAATATTGGTCTCCATTTCATCTTGTACCTCAATATAGCCATTTTTGAGCAATGATTTTATGCTTGGTGCAAAGTCCATGATATCCAATGAAGTACAATCAAAGTATCTTGCCATATCGGGCATATCGGTGGAAAAATCGGAACACTGTCTGTCCATAATAGAAACGAGAATCATCACTTCTTCATTCGTCGTGAGAGAGGTCGCTTTCCTGATTTCACTAAAAACATCATCCAATCTTTCCAAATCCTTCAATTTGCTCTCCTTCAATGTTGAAGCGGCAATTCGGATGTTGCACATTAAATTTATCTTTTCCATAGCTCTTTCAATTTAATAGTGCAAAAATAGGATTAGCATGTCCCATTTCGTGGTACAGGTTCAAAATTTTGTTGGTATCTGAAAATTTTTATAGGGTATGCCGCAATTTTGCATACCCTCTATCCTATCTTTGCAAAAGTTTAATACTTTAAAATATTTTGCAATGAAGACAATTGATAATCACGATGCGAAAATTTTCACGGACAACATTGAGAATGTGGCCCTTGAACAGATTGAGCAACTGTTATCCATTGGCACTTTCAGCGGATGCAAGATACGGATTATGCCCGACGTACATGCAGGAGCTGGATGTGTCATCGGGTTCACAGGTAACTTGGGAGACAAAATCATTCCTAACATCGTCGGCGTTGACATAGGTTGCGGAATTTACGTACAACCGTTTGCCTGCGTAAAGGATATAGATTTCCATGCTTTCAACGAGTATATCCTGAACAATATCCCTTCGGGAAGGGATGTACGTGGGGAGAACAATGACGCAATACTGCCTCAAAAATACATGGACCGCTATATTGAGGCGAAAGAACTTACTCAACAGCTTAGATGTTACCGTGAACTGAAAGAAGCCAAAAGGTTGAGCAAGTCAATCGGCTCGCTCGGCGGTGGCAACCATTTCATTGAGGTAGATAAGGATGAAAGCGGACTGTTCTATCTGTTGGTACACACAGGCAGCCGCAATTTGGGCAAACAGGTGGCTGACATTTACCAGAAAACCGCAATTAAAAACCACTGTGGATGGGATGAGATAGTTGAGCGACAGAATAAACTCATTGAAGAATACAAACTGGCTGGCAGGAGAAACGAAATACAGTCTGCGATTGCTGAAATGCACAGAGCATACAAGGCTCGTAAACCTGACGTGCCTGAAGCCTTGTGCTATCTTGAAGGGCACTATTGCGATGACTACCTCAATGACATGCGCCTCTGCCAGCAGTGGGCGAAGATTAACAGGCGGTTGATAGCCAACTTGTTAATGGATTTTCTGCATGAACAAGGCTGCATCGAGGAGAATACCCTTGAGCCATTTGAGAGCGTGCACAATTACATCGGCAACGACAACATTATCCGCAAGGGTGCAATCTCCGCACGTGCCGGTGAGAAATGTATCATTCCTCTAAATATGCGTGACGGTGCGCTGATATGTATCGGCAAAGGTAATGAGGACTGGAACTACTCCGCCCCACATGGTGCTGGTAGGGTGATGAGCCGTGCTAAAGCCTTCAAAGAGGTGAGCATGGACGAGTTCAAGCAGTCTATGGAAGGAATTTACAGTGAGACGATAATGGAAGGCACTAAGGATGAATCGCCGATGGTGTACAAGCCGATGGACGAGATTATCGAGAACATCCACGACACAGTAACGATAGTCAACAATATCAAACCGATATTCAACTTCAAGGCTCCTGAATGGTCATCCGCACGCAAGAAAGACAAACCTGAACAGAAACCAATATGAGAAAACAATATATAACAAGTACTAATCTGAGATGATAAGAGGATGCCGGCGCAAAGAAGGATCAGTAGGGAGGTCCATTCTTTGCGTATGGTGTCCCTTTCAGACGGATTTGAAAAAATAATATAGTCTTTTATGCCTTTATTGGCAGTTAATTTGTAAATTTGCATTACTAACCGCAATCTGATAGGTATGGCAGCTAATCTTTTCGGACGATATGTCTGGCTCGTTGACGTGATCCGGCGTTACAAATCCCTCACTTACGAGGAGATAAATGAACTGTGGCAGAAAAGCGGTCTCGGTTATGGTGAGGAATTGCCGCTGCGCACTTTCCACAACCACCGCAAGGCCGTTAAGGACATCTTCGACATCTATATTGAGTGCGACACCAACAACGGATACCGCTATTATATTGATGAGCCTGAACGGTTGGACGGTGACGGACTGCGCAACTGGCTGCTCGATTGCTACTCCGCACTTAACCAGATACAGGTTGACAGAAAATTAGAAGGAAGAATAATTTTTGAGAATATCCCCTCTGGGCATCTTTGGCTTACCTCAATCACCGAAGCAATGCGTGAGAACAAGGAATTGTTTATCACATACCATGGTTTCGGAAAACCAAAAACAAGCAGTTTCGAAATTGAGCCTTATTATCTGAAAGTTGTCAGCAGACGTTGGTATGTCATCGCACGCAACCCTTATTATTCGGAACAGAACAGACTTGAGGGCAAGAAACCGACAGATGTTTATCGTGTTTATGCCCTTGACAGAATTTTGAAAATCGAGGAGACAGGCAAGACGTTCAACATGCACAAGGACTTCAAAATCGACAAGTTTTTTGAGGGTTGCTGCGGTGTAACGACCACTGACGAACCAATACAGCGTGTCGTCATAATCGCATACGATAACTCTGTTGACTATCTGCGCACCCTACCCTTGCACACTTCGCAAAAGGAACTGGAAACCAACGAGGATGGCACCCTTTTCGAGTATCATGTTAAACCCACAATCGAGTTCTATCAGTTGCTCCTCGCACAAGGTGACCAACTTGAGGTTTTGGAGCCAGAGCCCATACGCAACACAATGCGAGACATCATCAGCAGTCTTATGGGGTATTACGACAAAAAATAGTAGAAAACACACATAAAAACGGAAAGCACTTGTTACAAATACCTTCCGTTTAGCATTACTCAAACATATCAATTAACATCTTAATCTGTATTTTCTTAAGTGGTGCTTTTTTGACTTTCAAATTCCTCTATTAGATTGTCCAATTTTCCACAGATTTCTTCGTTACGACAATTTACGCTGAATTCTAAATGTCCACCGTTTGTATTTGGTATGCGTTGGAA
>JAJQAR010000263.1 GCA_021203705.1 Prevotella sp.
ATGCAATCAAGAATACCGACCGTGCTGCCGGTACGATGCTCAGTGGCATGATTGCAGAGAAATATGGTGAGGAAGGTCTCCCTGATTCTACTATAAACATCAAGTTCAAGGGCTCTGCGGGTCAGAGTTTCGGCGCATTCCTCGTAAAGGGTGTCAGCTTCAAACTTGAGGGTGAGGCTAACGATTATTTCGGCAAGGGGCTTAGTGGCGGTCGTATCGCTATCTTGCCTCCTATCAGAAGCAACTTCAATGCGGAGGACAATATAATCGCTGGTAATACTGGTCTGTATGGTGCCACAAGTGGTGAGCTTTACATCAACGGTAAGGTGGGTGAACGCTTTGGCGTGCGCAACTCTGGTGCGATTGCCGTTATCGAGGGTGCCGGCGACCACTGCTGTGAGTATATGACAGGCGGTAGGGTTGTAGTGCTCGGTGAGACGGGACGTAACTTCGCTGCCGGTATGAGTGGTGGTGTAGCATACGTCTGGGACAAGAATCACAACTTTGATTATTTCTGTAACATGGACATGGTGGAAATAAACCTCGTGGAGGAAAGCAGTTATCGCAAGGAGCTTCACGAACTTATCCGCCAGCACTATCTCTATACGGGTTCTAAACTTGCCCGCACGATGCTCGATGACTGGAACAGATATGTTGAGGACTTCATACAGGTTGTTCCTATCGAATACAAGCGTGTACTGCAGGAAGAGCAGGTTAGAAAACTGCAACAGAAAATCGCTGACATGCAGCGTGATTATTAATCTATGTGTTAACTCCTCAAAAATTAGGAAAAATGGGAAATCCAAAAGCATTTTTGACAATACACCGCCAAGAGGCAGGATATAGACCGGTGCATGACCGTATTCATGATTTCGGAGAGGTAGAGCAGACGTTGAACACCAAAGACAGGCGTACACAGGCATCCCGTTGTATGGACTGTGGCGTGCCGTTCTGCCATTGGGCTTGTCCTCTCGGCAATAAGGCTCCAGAGTGGAATGATGCATTATATAAAGGAGATTGGGAACTTGCATATCGCTTGCTTAACTCGACCAATGATTTTCCAGAGTTCACAGGACGTATCTGTCCTGCTCTCTGCGAGAAGGCGTGTGTGCTTAACCTTATTGAGCATGAGCCGACAACAAACCGTGAGAACGAGGCTGCAATCACGGAAATTGCATTCAAAGAGAAATATGTACGCATACATCAGCCTGAGCGCAACGGCAAGAAAGTGGCTGTCATCGGTTGCGGCCCTGCGGGTTTGGTTGCAGCCAACCGTCTTAACCTGAAAGGTTACAGCGTAACCGTGTTTGACAAGAACGAGGATGCGGGCGGACTGCTCCGCTATGGCATTCCTAACTTCAAGTTGAACAAGGAGATGATAAACCGCCGTATGAGGATATTGCGACAAGAGGGTATCGAGTTTAAGTTCAATGAGAATATTGATCTTACCAAACTTCCTGCTGGCTTTGACGCTTACGTGGTGGCTACGGGAACACCGACAGCACGCGACTTGAAGATCCCTGGGCGTGAGTTGAGCGGTATCTACCTCGCTCTCGAAATGCTCAGTCAGCAGAACCGTATTCTTGCTGGCATGGAGTTTAAGAAAGAGGAATTAGTTACTGCCAAGGGCAAGGATGTTCTCGTAATAGGTGGTGGTGATACTGGCAGCGATTGTATCGGTACGTCTCACCGTCAGGGTTGCAAGAGCGTTACACAGATTGAGATTATGCCGAAACCCGTCGAGGGTCCTGAGGATCCTGACAATCCATGGCCTAACTGGCCCCGCACTCTCAAGACTACCTCGAGTCATGAGGAGGGCTGTATCCGTCGCTGGAATATCAACTCGCTGAAATTCATCGGCAAGGACGGAAAACTCACTGGTGTGGAGGTACAGGAGATAACATGGAAACCAAATCCGGATGGCGGTCGCCCGATAATGGAACCTGCTGGAAAACCTGAGGTTATCAAGGCTGACATCGTCCTTCTCGCTATGGGTTTCTTAAAACCTGAGCTGCCGAAATTCGCTGACAATGTATTCGTTGCTGGTGATGCTGCAAGTGGCGCATCTCTTGTTGTACGTGCTATGGCAAGCGGGCGTGATGCTGCCGCCAAGGTTGATAGTTTCTTGAGTAAGTAGGGATAATGTTTACATAGAAATAAGGGCAAGATCAACTGAATAAAGTTGTGTCTTGCCCTTCTCGTTTTATATTATCTCATTCATCTTGATGTCATGCTCATCAGTAGGAATTTCCTCCAATTTCTGGAAATCAAAGCATATACCTATTTTATATGTCTTTGGCAACTTTGCAAGTAGGCGGTCATAATATCCTTTGCCTCTCCCTAAACGGTTACAGTGTTTGTCAAAAGACATTCCTGGTATCACCGCAACATCAATTTCGTTATATTTCGTAAAGGTTTCTCCTTTTGCTTCCTTTATACTGTAATGTCCTACAGTCAGGCAACTTGGATTTTCATACACCGTTACTTCCATATTTCCCTCGTCAATAACACGTGGAAGCAGCACTGTTTTCCCTCTCTCTTTCAGTTTTTTTATCGCACCACTTGTGTTCACTTCATCAGGCAGCGAACTGTACATCAATACTGTTTTCGCATTTATTACGGCAGGGTTGCCAAGTAGTTTGCATATAATTGGAATTGACATCTTCTCCAATTCCTCCTCCGTGAATCCCCTTTTACGCTCACGTATCAACTTCCGCAACTCGCTTTTATCCATTTGGCAAATTACTTACCGCTTGTCTTACTTTCAGTTTTCTCTGGTTTTTGGGGAAAGGCGGCATTGTTTTTGAATACATCGAGAGAGGTTTTGATGACGTTGTCATCGAGGTTGATGTACTCAATCCAGGCATCCTCGTCCATGATGTTGTAGATAATACGACTGTTGAGGTATCTGTTGAGCAAGTTATATGACTTCTTGATCATCAGGTTGCGTCTCTGCAAACCATGCTTGTCAGCGTATGTGGCGAACTTATCCACAAGGTTCTGTTTGCCAAGATAGTTTGCCAAATCCATCATTTCTGTGAAAGTACTTAACTTAGCGCGGTTGTCGTCTGTATATATGAAGGCATACTGTAGAATTAGTCCGTTCATAGCCGCCTGCTTATAATAGGACGTCATGCCTATTGTATCTTCTGGAACGAAGATGTCAGGCGTTATACCGCCACCGCCATATACCGTACGCCCGATACCAGTATGGTATTCCGGTCCGGTGTGCTTGATACTGTCCTCCGAGAAGAACTCCCCATGCTGATAGCGTGTGAGAAGATCGTCGGCATAGTCTTTTTCACCAGCTGTGTACGGCTTCTGTATGCAACGCCCTGACGGGGTGTAATAACGCGCTACGGTAAGACGTATCATGGAACCGTCGTGGAAACCGATTTGCTGCTGTACAAGACCCTTACCGAAAGAACGGCGACCGATTATCGTGGCACGGTCATTGTCCTGCATGGCACCGGCGAAAATCTCCGATGCCGAGGCGGATGACTCGTTGATAAGTACCACAAGTGGTGTATTCTGATAACTCCCCCTGCCATCACTCTTGTACTCCTTGCGTGGATCTTTACGCCCTTCGGTATAAACTATAAGTTTGTTTTTTGGCAGGAATTCGTTCGCAATTTGTGTCGCTGCCGTAAGATAACCGCCGGTGTTGTCTCGCAAGTCGATTATCAGGTTCTTGAAGCCCTCCTGCGACAGTCGTGCCAATGCTATCAACAGT
>JAJQAR010000314.1 GCA_021203705.1 Prevotella sp.
GCAGCATGTAAAACTGAAAATTAAATCTTGCACACGCATTGGCGAAAACAGGAAACGCCTTGAGGATAGACCGAAGGCGTTTTTTGTATGGGTAATTTTCGTAAATAATCTACTCAATGACGATGAGTGGGGTGGATTCCATAACGCTTTCACCTTCCTGGACAAGGATTTCCTTTACCGTGCCAGCGATTTCCGTGTCGATATTGTTGGCCATTTTCATAGCTTCGAGAATGACTACGGTGTCACCGATTTTCACCACATCGCCAACAGCAACCCTTACCTCCTTGATAACGCCAGGCAGAGGAGCCAGAACAGCGTTGTTGGAAGTCGGTTTACTTGGATTACTATTCACTGGTTTGGGGGCGGCAGGTTTGGCAGGTTTAACAACCACCTTCTGCTTTACAGGTTCCGGTTCACGTTCTATCTCCACCTTAAATTCCTCACCGTTTACGACAACGGAAGCGATATTGTTTTCAATGCCGTTTACGGTAATCTCGTATTTGTTACCGTTGATTTTATATTTGTACTTTTCCATATATTATCTTTCAATTGGTCGCTGTGTCATTGAGAGAGCGTAAGACTCCCATTCGGAACGCTTGTCCTTGATAGTAATGACACCTGCCTCTGTGTCGTGCACATTATTACCTTGGAATTCGTGCAAGGCAAGAGCTATGGCAGCATAAACTTCGTTATTATTCATCAGCTAAAACAGTAAATAAAGTTATGTCGATTACATAGGAATGTTGCCATGTTTCTTAGCAGGCAGACCGTCGCGCTTGGTAGCCAATTGAGCGAGGGCACGGCAGATGCGGAAACGCGTGTTACGCGGTTCGATAACATCGTCGATATAGCCATATTTAGCAGCCTGATAAGGGTTGGCGAACATCTCGCTGTATTCCTCCTCTTTTTCAGTGAGGAAAGCACTCGGATTCTCATGTTCCTTAGCCTCCTTAGCATAGAGGACAGCAACAGCACCACTTGCACCCATGACGGCAATCTCGGCAGAAGGCCAAGCATAGTTGATGTCAGTGCGCAACTGCTTGCAACCCATCACGATATGGCTACCACCGTAACTCTTGCGCAGTGTGACAGTTACCTTTGGAACAGTAGCCTCGCCGTAAGCATAGAGCAACTGAGCACCGTGGAGGATTACAGCATTGTATTCCTGACCAGTACCAGGAAGGAATCCAGGCACGTCAACAAGACTGACGATAGGGATGTTGAAAGCATCGCAGAAACGGACGAAACGCGCACCCTTACGGCTTGCGTTAACGTCAAGCACACCGGCATAGCAAGAAGGCTGGTTAGCCACGATACCCACACTCTGACCATTGAAACGGGCAAAGCCGATGATGATATTCTTGGCGAAACGAGGCTGAATCTCGAAGAACTCGTTGTTATCCGTGATAGCACTGATTACCTTGTACATATCGTAAGCCATGTTAGGATCTTCAGGAATAATCTCGTTGAGAGAGTCCTCCATACGATTGATAGGGTCGGTGCACTGTTTGCGAGGAGCCTCCTCCATGTTGTTGGAAGGGATGTAGCTGAGCAGCGTCTTAATCATCTCCATAGCCTCCTCCTCGGTAGCGGCAGTGAAATGCGTTACACCACTCTTAGTAGAGTGAACGCTTGCGCCGCCGAGGTGCTCCTGGTCGATGTCCTCGCCCGTGACAGTCTTGACCACTTTCGGACCAGTAAGGAACATGTAAGAAGTATTCTCCATCATCAAAGTAAAGTCTGTGAGGGCAGGAGAATAAACAGAGCCGCCAGCACAAGGACCGAAGATACCGCTAATCTGCGGGATTACGCCAGAGGCGAGGATATTTCTCTCAAAAATCTCTGCATAACCACCAAGGGCACAGATACCCTCCTGAATACGAGCGCCACCAGAGTCGTTGATACCGATGATAGGAGTACCCATTTTCATAGCCATATCCATGACCTTGCATATTTTCTGTGACATCGTTTCAGACAGAGAACCGCCATTGACGGTAAAATCCTGTGCGAAGATATATACTAACCGCCCGTCGATAGTACCACTACCGGTAACGACACCATCACCGAGATACTGTTTCTTTTCCATACCGAAGTTGGTGCAACGGTGCAGTTTGAACATGTCAAATTCCTCAAAACTACCTTCATCAAGCAACATTTCAATGCGTTCACGAGCAGTATATTTACCACGGTCGTGCTGTTTTGCAATCGCCTTTTCGCCACCACCCATGCGGGCTTTCTCGCGGTTGGCGATAAGTTCCTTGATTTTTTCTACTTGTTTGCTCATAATAAATATTTGATTTTACATTACCGAAAAGATAATGCGAGAGATTTCTAAAAAATTATTTCTCACAAAGTTCAGTGAGAACACCACAGGTTGATTTCGGGTGCAAGAAAGCTATATTCAGTTGTTCAGCACCTTTTCTTGGAGCTTTGTCAATCAATCTTACCTCTTTACCAACACATTCAGCGAGAGCGTTGGAAACACCGTCCTCGATGCAGAAAGCAACATGGTGAACACCATGATTACCCTTGTCAAGCCATTTCTGGATAGTGCTGTCAGGTGATGTCGGTTCGAGTAATTCCAGTTTAACCTCACCACACTTCAAGAATGCGGTTTTTACCTTTTGGTCAGCCACTTCCTCAATGGCGTAACATTTCAATCCTAATACGTTTTCGAAATAGGGTAGAGCCTCTTCAATGCTCGGAACAGCTATACCCAAGTGCTCAATATGAGAAATTTTCATAACTAATTAATTTTGTTACTTTTAGGGCTGCAAAGATACATATAATTATCAAATGCGACAACAAAACGATGAAAAATCGGAGATTTTTCACGAATTACGAATTAAGAATCAAGAGTTTAGAATGTGTTATGGTCAAAGTGCTATTTCAACTTATCAAAGAGCTTGATTAGAGCTTATTTTATAAGCTGGATTATGGTTTTGATGCCTTTTATTTTCTCGTTGGCGGTGCGTTGTATTAGAGATTGCCAGCAATTGCGGGCGACGGCAACGTATGAGCAGCGTTCCTTAACGTCAATGCGTCCTATTTCGTTGGCAGTAAGTCCACCTTTCTTGCAAAGGAAACCAAGGATGTCGCCTTTGGAAAGTTTGTCTTTTTTACCTTTTCCGATATAAAGAGTTACCATGCGAGCCTGTGGCGGTGTTGCGGAAGCAGGACTTGAAATAACGTATTCCTCTGGTTTTTCTTTTACATATTCAGGTATTGTCTCCTCTGGTGAAAGCAAGAAGAAAGCACGACCGGTAGATTGCCAGCGGGCTGTTCTTCCCACACGGTGGATATATTCATCCTCGCCGATGGGCAGATGATAATGGATTATATTGTCAACCTCAGGAATGTCAAGACCACGTGATGCCAAATCAGTACCGACAAGAACGTTGGCAGAGCCATTGCGGAATTTATACAGAGCATCCTCACGCTCTTTCTGATCCTTTCCACCGTGGAAACCACTAACAGTGAAACCTTTTTCAGTTAGGAAATCAGTTACACGGTCAACACTGTCACGGAAATTGAGAAATACGATGGTACTTGTGTCGCCAAAGTCACAAAGCAATCGTGCCAAAGTCTCCAACTTATCTTTATCAGGACTTGATACCTTATATATATTTATCCTGTCAGGGATTTGGGTATCAGAAAGAAAATCGAGGCGCACTGTCTTGCCCATGTTGACGAAAGAAGGAATTTCGTTGGCATCTGTTGCGGAGAGCAAAAT
>JAJQAR010000252.1 GCA_021203705.1 Prevotella sp.
CAATTAAATTTTACGCTCAATGAAAAAGAAAATTGTTAATTTTTTCCTGATGGCGGTAATGTTCACCGCTGTTGTGGGAACGACTGTTTCTTGTAAAGACTATGAGGAAGATATGTATTCCGATATGCAAGGACAGTTGAAAACGCAAACTACTGCTTTGCAGAATGCTTTAGCAGTTCTTCAAGCTCAATATGATGATCTGAGTGCTAAGGAGGCAGAAGACGTAGAAGGCTTGAATAACGCTTTGGCAGCAGCACAACAAACTCTCAATGCAACTATTGCTGGGCTTCAGGCAGCTCTTGATGCAACTAATGGTGATGTAGCAAGTCTTAGCTCTAAAGTAACTGATTTAGAGAATACTTTAAATGCATACGATATTGCCGGTATGTGGAGTGTTTACAATCAGTTGGTACAATATGTGGGTAGCGCAGATAATTATGTTGCCATGCAGGAGGCACTGCTGGATTTCATTAAGGAATATCAGAATAGTGGACTTTCAATTGACGATATCGCACAGGCTGTAGAGGATGCAGCAGCAGCAAAGGCTGCGGCAGAGGCTAACACTACTCTTATCGCTGGTCTGACTACTGATGTTGAAACTTTGAAGAATGATCTTGAACAGCAGAAGGCTGATGCAGAAGCTACATACCAAGAATTATGGGATGCTATCAATAGTATTGTTTCCTGTGAGTGCCCAAAGGATGAAGATGGTAACTGCACATGCGGAAGCTGTGACTGTACAGGCTGTGAATGCAATTATGAAGAAACAATACAGAAACTTCAGGATGCTGTGGATGATTTTGGAACTCGTATCAGCACACTTGAGACTACTGTGGCTGCACAGGCTATCCAGCTTAACAATTTGCAGAGCTGTCTGAACCAGCTTGTTACAAGCATCATAGTTCAGGGCTCAAAGAACCCTGTATTCGGAACATTGTCATTGCCAATCGGTATTCAGAGTAATGTTCTTGCTGCTTACTATGGTACGGCAGAGACTTCTATTTTGGGAGGTTTCCCAACATCAAGAGCAGCTTATTATGCATCAGGCGTTTCTGGATTGACATCAGATGATATCAAGATGTTGGGTGCAACGGCAGCGAAAGTTTCCGGTACACTGCTTCTTGGAAAAGGTAATGCTGGTACATTGTATGTAACAGTTAACCCGAACACAGTTGACTACACGGGTGTTAATTTCTCACTTGAGAACAGTGTTGGTGAGGAGTCTGGCGTAATTCTTGAAGGTCTTACACCTTCTGATACGAGGTTGAACTTCGGTTATACAAGAAGCACGGACAATGGTTTCTATGAGACAGCAGCTACTGTTACAGAGGATGCACTCGGAAGTGTAGTTCCACGTGTTTCCATTAGCGACCTTAAGGATGTGGTTTCTCAGTTGAAGGAATATGTAACATCTAAGGGCAGCAGTGGTATCAATGTAACAGGTATCCTGTCAACTCTCTACTCAAATTGCAGTGATGTACTTGATGCAAATGCTGTTTGCGCTGCCTGGACAGACGCAGATGGTGTTGACCACAAGACATATTCAAACTATGAGGTTGCTGCAACAGCTATCAAGCCGTTGTCATACGCATTCTTGCAGGGTGTTGATTATGACAGCTTCCCAGGCTTCGGCACAATCCAGAACTATATCAACAAGTTCTTCAACAAGATCACTATTCCGTCATTCGACCTTAGTGAGTATGACTTTAGTGGTATTGATAGTATCAAGTTTGATAAGGATGGCAATGTAACCACAACAGTAACAGTCCATTTTGATAATGCTGAAATTATTGATCAGGATGTTAACGTTTATGATAATAATGGTAATTTAATTGGAACTGGTCATGTATCAAATGAAGAACAGGATATATATGTTGATATAACTATTGATCTCACGGAATTCATGGATGATGAGTATGGAGAGATTAATAAAGTTATTGATCAAATTAACAGCTATCTGGACGATATCAACGATGTTATTGATGCAATGTCACAGATTAACCAGTTGGCAGATGCTGTTGATGACCTCCAGTCGAAGCTCCTCTCATATCTTGACAAGTTGAACACTAAGCTCTGTAATTTCATTAACTCAGCAAACAAGGCATTGCAGCCAATACTGCTTGTTAACACAACAGACGGATTTGCAATACTGAGCCAGATGCAGTCACAGCCTTCTGTTCTTTCAAGTGGTGATAATATCGTATTGATACCTACTTCATATACAGACGAGCTCCTCGCTCCTGCATACAAGAAGTTGGTTGGTGTTACCAATGTATATAGCATAAGTGATCTCAGCGTAAGTGCACAGGTAGGTGACTCTGATTGTCTCAGTGCTCTCCAGAAAGCTAATTCATGTGATGATATAGCAACTGTACTTGACGGAAACACAAGACAGGTTACTCTTTCTGGTCTGCAGTCGGGATATATTTATGAGATAGCATTCACAGCTGTTGACTACGACGGAAAGGTTGTTGCAGACAAGTACTATGTACGTGTAAACTGATAACAAACAGCTTATTCTATAAGGGAGATAATACATCTGTCAGGCGGGAATCCGCAGGGAGTCTTGCCTGACAGTAAAAGAGAAATTAAAAGAAAATAAAAAATAAACAGTGATCATGAAAATCAAGAAAATAATTTTGTCCTGTTTGCTGGTTATGGGTTGCCTTGGTGCAGCCGCTCAGCCAGAGGAAAAGACAGAGTACGTGTTTAACCCTCATTGGTATCTTCAGGTACAGCCTGTAGGTGCGCAGTATACCTTGGGTGAGTTAAGTTTTGGTAAGTTGGTCTCATACAACGCACAGATTGGAGTAGGTTATCAGTTTAATCCTATTGTAGGTCTTCGTCTTTCTGTTAACGCATGGAACAGCAGGGCTGGTTTGGAATGGAATGATGACGTATATAAATGGAGATGGAATTATGTAGCCCCTATGCTTGACGCTACAGTAAATGTTTCTAATCTTTTCTGTGGATTCAATCCAAAGAGATTATTTGAATTCAGTGTATTTGGCGGAATAGGCGCAAACATTGCATGGAACAATGGTGAGGCATATAATGTTAAATGTGCGACGAGTGATTATAATCTTCAATATTGGTGGGGCGGAACAAAGGCCCGTCTTACAGGTCGTGTAGGAGCAATGGCAGATTTCCGTATCTGTGATGCAGTATCAGTAGGTATTGAGGCTTCCGCAAATGTGCTGAACGATCACTATAATGCAAAGAAGGCAGGTAATGCAGACTGGTACATCAATGCACTTATCGGTGTGAAGATTAACCTTGGCAAGACATATACTACAAAGACTATCACTCCTCCGGCTCCACCAGAGAAGGTTGTTGAGCGTGTAGTAGAGAAGGTTGTTGAGAAGCCAGCACCTCCAGCACCTCCAGTAGAGGAGAAGGTAGAACCATTGCGTCGTGATATCTTCTTCACAATCAATGCTACTCACATTGTTGGTGATGAGGCAGCAAAGGTTAAGGAGATTGCAGAATACATGAAGAAGTATCCAGAGTCGACAGTTCAGGTAACTGGTTATGCTGACAAAGGTACAGGAAATGCCAAGATCAACCAGAGCCTCTCTGAGAAGCGTGCAAAGGTTGTTGTTGACAGTTTGATTAACGACTATGGCATTTCTTCATCACGTATCTTCTCATCAGCAAAGGGTGACACAGAGCAGCCATTCGATGTTGACACGAAGAACCGTGTAAGTATCTGTATTGC
>JAJQAR010000131.1 GCA_021203705.1 Prevotella sp.
GCGTATATCTTTGCTCCTTTCTGGTTTTTTTATACCTTTGCAGAAAACATAACCTACGTAAATGACGGCACGCGAGTTCCTCAGAAAATTTTGCAGCAGGCGATTATGGCTAAACCTTCTCGCTATGTTACTTGTCGTCATTCTGCTTTGTGTCGGTACCTATGTCGCTATCGCTTACTACACTCACCACGGCGAGGAAATCACCATCCCTGACATTCGCCACAAACAGTTCTCCGATGCCGAGCACTTCCTCAACTCCAATGGCCTCTCTATCATGGTCAGCGATACGGGATACGTCAGAACTCTACCTGCCGACTGCATACTCGAACAGTCGCCTGAACCAGGACGAAAGGTAAAAACGGGCAGAACAGTTTATGTGGTAATCAACTCCGCCAACTCGCCATTGCTCACCATACCAGACATCATCGACAACTGCTCTTACCGCGAGGCACGCGCCAAACTCACCGCAATGGGCTTCAAGGTGGGACCAGTCGAATACATTCCTGGTGAGAAAGACTGGCTCTACGGACTGAAACACAAGGGCTCTCTACTGCACAAAGGCAGCAAGGTTTCTGTCGACGACATCATTATCATGCAGGTCGGCGACGGACTGCGTGACGAGAACGACACTGTAATGTATATGGATGCCGACGATTTCAGACCGCCTTCTTCCGATGATATTATTATTGAATCGGGGGATGGCGACGAGGATGACTTTGAAGTCGTTACCGGACCGTGATTATTCTGTAATCTATGGCTGACGAGTACATTGAAAAGATAACAGCGCATGCCGAAGACATCGCTGACATCGAGGAGCAGGAGCTTTATGAGCATTTGCGCATCGTCGTCGACAAGGGGCAGGTCCCTCTCCGCATCGACAAGTTCCTCTTCGACCGCATACAGCATACCAGCCGCAACCGCATACAGCGTGCGGCTGACGTGGGCTTCATTCATGTTAACGACCGCCCCGTGAAAAGCAACTATCGGGTGCGCCCCCTCGATGTCATTACTCTCATGCTCGACCGCCCGCAATACGACTCCACTATCGAGGCGGAAGACATACCTCTCGATGTCGTCTATGAGGACGACGAACTGATGGTGGTCAACAAACCGGCAGGACTTGTCGTACACCCTGGCTGCGGCAACTTCCACGGCACACTCGTTAACGCCGTCGCTTGGCACCTCAAAGACAACCCGGCTTACGACCCTAACGACCCCGAAGTGGGCCTCGTACACCGTATCGACAAAGACACAAGTGGTCTACTCGTCATAGCAAAAACGCCTGATGCGAAATCGAAATTGGGAGTCCAGTTCTTCAATAAGGAGACCCACCGCTCTTACAACGCCCTTGTGTGGGGGCATTTCACCGACAACGAGGGGCGCATTGAGGGTAATATCGGCAGAGACCCAAAAGACCGCCTCAGAATGACGGTGTTCCCGCCTGACTCTGAAATAGGAAAACCTGCCGTAACCCACTATAAGGTGCTCGAGAAATTTGGCTACGTAACCCTCATCGAGTGTGTCCTCGAGACAGGCAGAACGCACCAGATACGTGCTCACATGAAGTATATCGGCCACCCCGTGTTCAGCGACGCTCGCTATGGTGGAGACGTGATTCTGCGTGGCAACCGCACGAGTAAGTACAAGCAGTTCATAGACAACTGTTTCGCTCTCTGCCCTCGGCAGGCTCTGCACGCCAAGACATTGGGCTTCCGACACCCTAAGACGGGGAAAATGATGGACTTCTCCTCTCCTCTCCCCGATGACATGCTACTGCTTATCGAAAAATGGCGCAATGCCGCGCTACACTTTATATAAAAAAGAACATTTAAATAATATATATTATGAAGAATATTAAGAGAACCATCGCTATAATGTGCGGTGGGGATTCATCTGAGTATGGTGTTTCTTTGCGTTCCGGACAAGGGGTTTACTCCTTCTTCGACAAGGAACGCTACGACGTATATATCGTTGTGGTCAAAGGCCGCGACTGGCACGTCGAACTGCCCGACGGCACCTCCGTGCCTATCGACCGTGATGATTTCGCTTTCATGGAAAACGGCAGACTGGTGCAGTTCGATTATGCCTATATCACTATTCATGGCACGCCGGGCGAGAATGGCATCCTGCAGGGCTATTTAGAGACGGTACACATCCCTTATTCCACAAGTGGTGTCCTCGTCGAGGCTCTTACCTTCAACAAGTTCGTGTTCAACCAGTACATCAAGAGCTTTGGCGTGCGTGTTCCTGACAGCCTCCTTATCCGAAAGGGATACGAGGAGATTGTCAGCGACGAGGAGATAGAGCAGCGCATCGGTATGCCTTGCTTCGTGAAGCCAGCCGCTGACGGCAGCAGCTTCGGCGTCTCCAAGGTGAAAAATGCCGACCAGCTCGCTCCAGCTATCCGCAAGGCTATGCTCGAAAGCGAGGATGTCATGGTGGAGCAGTTCGTTGACGGCACCGAAATATCTATGGGTTGCTACAAGACTCGCGACAAGTCCGTCGTCCTTCCTGCTACTGAGGTGGTAACACAGCGGGAGTTCTTCGACTACGATGCCAAATACAACGGACAGGTGCAGGAAATCACACCGGCACGCCTTAGCGACGACACCGCAAAGAGGGTTGCCGAGATAACAAGTCATATCTACGACATCCTTCATTGCAACGGCATAATACGTATCGACTACATCATCTCACATGAGAAAAACGACAATGGTGAACTCGTCGACAAAGTCAACCTCATAGAGGTGAACACCACACCAGGTATGACTGCCACCAGCTTCATTCCACAACAAGTACGTGCCGCCGGCCTCAACATGACCTCCGTCCTCACCGACATCGTCGAGAACCAGTTCCGCTAACTCCAAGCAACTTTGCATTCAAGCTAAGTGTAAGAAATCCGCAAGCTAAATATAGGGAAACCTCAAGCTAAGTGTAGGGTCCCAATTTATTGAGGACATCGCCCCCTCAAGGGCGACACATCAAGCAACTTCACCATAGGTAATTCTTAATTTGCTAAGCACCGCAGCATCCACTCTTAACTCTTAACTCAAAACATGTCTTTAACCGAATTTGCCGATATAAAACCGTTTGATTCCGAGGAACTGCCCACGGTTTTCTCCCGCCTCCTCGCAACTCCACAGTTTCAGCAGGTTTTGTCTTTTGTTTTTCCGAATATATCTCTCGAAAATATTCGGAAAACTTTCTTCTCCTGCCATACCAACCTTGAGTTTCAGAAAAACGTCTGTTATGGTTTCCTCAAGCGCCTCATCAGCACCGCCACGAAGGGTTGCACTATCGACATTTCCGCTATTGACAAGACACAGAGGTTCACTTTCGTCAGCAACCACCGCGACATCGTTATCGACTCCGCTTTCCTCTCCGTAATGCTCGTCGATGCGGGTTTCGACACCACCTGCGAGATCGCCATCGGCGACAACCTCCTCAAACTCCCGTGGGTTAAGGATTTAGTCCGTGTCAACAAGTCTTTCATCGTAAAGCGTGGCCTCTCGCCTCGTGAGACTCTCCTCGCAAGCAAAGTGCTCTCCGATTATATGTTCTTGTTCATTGATAAGGAACACGACAATATCTAGATTGCGCAACGCGAGGGCAGAGCCAAGGACTCCGACGACCGCACACAGCCCGCCGTTCTCAAGATGATGACTATGGGAGGCGGAAAAGAAACACCCACACAAAAACTGAAACGCCTCCATAT
>JAJQAR010000234.1 GCA_021203705.1 Prevotella sp.
TATAAAGACACCGTTGAAATACGTAAAAGAGACGTTGGTTTTGGAAAGATCAATAACCGACCGAATAGGGATGATAGACAATTTCATAGAGCTGATAGTATTCACCCCATGCGGAAGTTTCATGGCAGATGAGGAGTTCGGCTTTGAGTATTGGAATCACGAGTATTCCAATGTACATTTCATGGGTTTCAACAATGGTCAGAACGAAACATACGTAAATGGTCAGTATAGAGAGGTTACTCTTAGGGAATGTAAAGAGAGTATAGAGAAAAGCTTGCATATGTATGAACCCCAGTTAAAGCAGATAGGAGTATTCATCGAGTTGAACACGGTCAGTAAAGACGAGCAGATGAAGAAGGTACGTTCAAGATATGAGGTAAATATCAGGGTGACTGGTCAGCTTGAGGATGGATTAGGAACATACGTGCCTTACAAGAAAGAGATCAGTTTTTTGATGGAGCCAATGGTGAAGCGAGTGAAAATATAGGGTGATGGATATAGAATTAGAGAAGCGTATAAACGAGGCGATAGCCCATTTGCAGTCGATGTTATCGGATAAGGCAGAATACGAGCTAATGGATCCGATAGCAAAGATGATGTTAGTGGCATTACTCTATGAAGTGCAGAAGATACACGACTACATAGAGGGGATTGCATCGAAGCTGACAGAGCGATTTTGTGAGGATTTCATCCCGCGTCAAGAGGTGGGAGCAATGCCGGCAATATCATTGGTAGCCCCCACATTCAAGAAAAATAAGAATACGGAGATGGTGACGGTAGAAGCAGGAGTATCTTTCACATATAAGATAAACGGCAGCAAAGCGGCAATCAACTATATACCAGTATTCAGGAACATGCTCATTCCATTTGATGACATATACATACTGACTCCTAACAAGCTGACGAGTAAGGAACATTCAATAGATGTTACAATGGAGTGTCAGAACACGCTATGGATAGGAATAAACACGAAAGCAGAGATAGAGAGTCTTGAAGGCTTCTCACTATATCTACGGAATGTTACAGGTGTGTATCCTGAACAGATAAGAATAGTGGGCAGTGAGACTAAAGATATCGAATTTTCTACTATGAACAAGTTAGAAGACATCGAGATGATAGAGCCGTTCAGTTCTCAGCAAGTATCAGGTAGTTTTCTGTCGATACTCAGTCAATGGAAAGAGATACTTCAGGATTTGTCTGGCGGAGTGCTGTTGTATATCACAGACAAGTTGCGAGACAGGGACATATATAAAAAGATCTCTTATCCCCGTGTGTTTCAGAATTGGCTTGAGAGTGAGGTATTGGACTGTTTTAAAGAAGACACGCTATGGCTGGAGATAGAATTTCCAGAAAACTATAAAGTGAGCGATGAGATCAAAGTGATTATGAACACGTTTCCGATAGTGAATGTAGAAGTAAACACGGTGACGTTGACGCAGGCTACTCCGGTAGCCAAATTACAGAAGCAGGACAACACATTTTTCATATCTGTAATAGAAACGAGCAATGCATCGTACAAGCAAGGTTTTCTGATGAATTCTGAAGAGTTTGTAGTGAGAGATTTTGATGCCCATTGTTACCATGATGGAGATTTGTACAGAGATATAAGAAACCTGTACAATCATTTTGTAGAAGACTATTATGCTTTCATAGAATACAATGGACTAAAAGACGGCCAAGAGATAAAACGCCTGAAGGAATTGGTGAACAAGATAGGCAAGAGTGTTGGTAAGGAGAACACGAAGTTCAAGTATGACAGTGGCACATACGTTATGAAAAACATCAACTCATTGTCGCAGTCAACCGTTACGAAGGTATCATACATGTCTACCCAGGGAGAGCAGGGTAACATGCTCCGTGCAGATATAGGAAAAGAGATGTCAGCGAAATTGGAATGTAAGAAAATGCCTATTATGGAAAGCAATGTCAGTGTGGTGGAATCCGCAAGTGGAGGAAGGGACAAGGCGACAGCTGACCAGAGGTATGAGTTGATACGATATTACGCCCTTACTAACGACCGTCTATACACGAGGATGGACATAGATGCATTTGTGAGGAAAGAGCTTGTAGCGATATACGGAAAAGAAGAATTAAAAAGAATAGCCGTAAAGATACGTATAGAGGGAGCAGCAGGAAAATATATTGTACAAAGAGGAATATATGTGGACTTGGAGTTCAAGGACAAAAAGAATTATCTATTAGCAGAGGAGAAAAACGTTGCAGCGAGATTGCAACGGAAGATACAGAACAAGTCGTGTATATCGATGCCGATAACGGTGAAACTGTATGATCTTAATTGATACGGAAGTATTATAAGAACACTGACAGCCCATGATACGATATAAATGTAAGGTCAAGAAAGAAAAACCTAATGAAAAGATGAAAGGCTATTGCATAATATTAATGCTGTTTCTAATAGGAAAGACATTAGTGAGAGCGCAGCTTTCATCGGACATAGAAGCATACATATCAGAATACAAGCAAATAGCGTTGTCGCAAGAAGAACAATACGGCATACCGGCATCGGTGATATTGGCACAGGGCATATTGGAATCATCAGCGGGAAAGAGTCAGTTGGCGCGTAACGCAAACAACCATTTCGGTATAAAGGGATATGGAGGATGGAGCGGACCAGTATATTTAGCATGGGATGATGAGAGCAGGAAAAGTCGTTTCAGAAGTTATTCGTCGGCAGAAGCATCCTATAAAGATCATTCACTTTTTTTGAGGAACAACAGCCGTTACAGCAGTTTGTTCAGCATAAGCGTATATGACTACCGATCGTGGTCGATAGGTTTGCAAAAGGCAGGTTACGCCACATCCTTGAATTATGCAAAAGCCCTGATAGGTTATATAGACGCATATAAGTTGTATACCCTGAATGGTGGTGTGAAGTTACGAGCAGGGAAAACTGTAACGATAACGCGGCAAGTAACATCGGTTCAGCCAGTATTTGATGCAGATTGTGTTATGGACGACAGTGAAGAAAGTGAGGAAGAGAGCGAAGTGTCGAGAATAGTAAACCAGTTTGTAGTGGAAATAAACGGAGTGCGCTGTACAATAATATATCCTGGAGAGACAATAGCGTCGATATCGCAAAAATACGACATACCTCAAGCAGAGATATTGGAGTACAATGAGGTATCAGACAGTAAGGCTTTTAATGAGGGCGACATAGTGTATCTTGGAAAGAAAAAGAAGAAATACAACGGCATACAAGACTATTATACCGTAAAGTCCGCCGACACTCTGTATGGCATATCGCAGCAGTTTGGCATAAGAATGGCATCGTTGGCTAAGATGAACGGGATAGACATCTTCACGAAGCTATGCGAAGGAGACAAGATAACGTTACAATAGGATGGAAGGGTTGGAAAAATATATCGGAGGCAAGGAGCTTTTTGCCGGTCATTACAGGCTAAAGAGGCTATTGAGCAGTGAGGGTGGAACTGCGGATGTATGGCTGGCGGAAAATGCCGAGTCGGTAGAGACCGAGATATTGGAAGGCACAGACGATGTAGTAAGAGTAGAAGGGACGGGAGTAGAGGTAGCGATAAAAATATATCGTCCGAAGAACATAATGGATGTGGATGGCGAGCAGAATTTCAAGTCAGAGTACAAGACGATTTTCAGTTGTCATCATGCGAATCTACTGCCAATAAGTGATTATTCCACCTGTGATGGGATGCCCTATTTGGTAATGCCGTATTGTGA
>JAJQAR010000145.1 GCA_021203705.1 Prevotella sp.
TAACACTGTTTTGAAATACGTTATTGTCACCAATGATCGTATTCTTGTCGATATTACAGCACGGCCCGATTATAGTGTTGTCTCCCTATATTGCTTCGGGATGGACGTATGCTAATGGGCTGATTTGATTCATATAACTTATTTTATGAAAAGGATTATCTTATCACTTATTCTTAACAATCTGTGCCGTAAATGTCGCCTCTGAAACAACCACATCACCCACGAAGACATAGCCTTTCATTGATGACACACCATGACGAACAGGGGCAAGCAAGTCAACCTTGAATATAAGAGTATCACCAGGAACTACTTTCTGGCGGAATTTAACATTATCTATACGTAAGAAATATGTTGACCATCTCTCTGGTTCTTCAACACTGTTCAATACCAACAGTCCACCACATTGTGCCATAGCCTCAATCTGAAGAACGCCAGGCATGACGGGCTCTTGCGGAAAATGCCCGACAAAGAACGGTTCGTTGCTCGTTACGTTTTTTATTCCCACAATGCTTGTTGGTCCTAATTCTATAACCTTGTCCACAAGTTGCATAGGGTAACGGTGTGGCAGGAGCTCACGAATGCGGTTGACATCCATGATAGGAGGCTCGTTACAGTTGTAAAAAGGAGCCTGAATCTCATGCTTGCGGATGTCCCTACGCATCAGTCTGGCAAATTTATTGTTTATTGTGTGCCCTGGTCGTGTGGCTATAATTCGTCCCTTGATAGGTTTACCAATAAGAGCCATATCACCGATAATATCAAGCAACTTATGGCGTGTGCACTCATTCTCCCATACTAACGGCTTGTGCTGTATGTACCCTAATTGAGTAGCGTCAAGGTGAGGAACATGAAGCAAATCTGCCAACTGATCAAGGTTTTCCTGCGTTATCTGTCGTTCATAAATCACGATAGCGTTGTCCATATCCCCGCCCTTTATCAGATTTGCTTTCAGAAGTGGTTCAATATCCCTGACAAAGACAAAAGTACGTGCCGGAGCAATCTCTTTGGCAAAATCGTCCATTTTATCTAATGTAGCAAACTGGCTGTTTATAAATTTTGACTCGAAAGAGCACATAACGGTAAGACTAAACTCCTCGTCAGGCAATATCGTTATGCATGAGCCGGTATGTTCATCTTTTACCTCAATCTTGTGGCGGATAATGTAGAAATCCTTTGGTGCAGTCTGTTCTTCAATACCTATTTCGCGTATCTTATCGATATATTGTATAGATGAACCATCAAGAATAGGAAATTCCGGACCGTTAACCTGTATCAGACAATTGTCAATCCCAGAGGCATATAAAGCTGCCAATCCATGTTCTACAGTGGAAATCCTAACATCTCCTTTACCTAATACCGTACCACGTTGAGTGTCTATAACGTTTTCTGCAATAGCATCTATAATCGGCTGTCCCTCGATGTCAATCCTTTGGATTTTATATCCAGTGTTTTCTGCCGCAGGATTAAAAGTAACAGTCAGACTTAATCCTGTGTGCAATCCTTTGCCGCAAAGGGCAAAACTACCTTTAAGTGTATTTTGTTTTAACATTTTCTATTCCTTGTTGTTTAAAGTTCGCAGTTCATCAACCTGCTTCTGTAATTCATTAAGTTGCTTGTATAGCTCAGGCAACTTACGGGAAATGGCTATAGACTTAAAATATAATTTGGGGTCTGTCGGTGGTGTACCGATAAGTGTTACATTACCCTTTATGTTGCCAGGTACGCCCGATTGTGCACCCAGGAATGTCCTGTCGCCAATAGTTATATGGCCGGAAATACCTACCTGACCGCCAAACATACACCACTGACCAATCTTCGTACTTCCAGCCACGCCAGTCTGTGCAGACATCACGGTATTTTCCCCGACTTCAACATTATGGGCAATCTGAACCAAATTGTCGAGTTTCACTCCCTTGTGGATAGTTGTAGTACCCATTGTGGAACGGTCAACACAACTGTTAGCACCTATTTCAACATTGTCCTCAATGACAACGATACCGATTTGCGGTATCTTGTCATATCCTTCAGCATTAGGCGCAAACCCAAAGCCATCAGCACCTATCACCGAGCCAGCATGTATAGTTACGTTATTACCCAATTTGCAGTCTTTGTATATTGTTACGTTAGGGTAAATAATACATTTATTGCCTATTTTCACGCCATCGTCTATTACGGCATGAGGGTATATCTGAGTGTCATCCCCAATAATCACGTTGTCACCGATGTAAGCAAACGCTCCGATGTAACAATTGTTGCCTATTTTTGCCGTAGAGGAAACAGACGCCAACTTGCTGATTTCTTTCTTTCTTGGCAATGAAGCCTGATATAGTTGCAATAATTTTGCTATACACTCGTAAGCATTTTTTACTCTAATTAATGTAGCCGTTACAGGTTTTTCAAGTATCACGTCTTCGTTAACCAGAACGATGCTTGACTTGGTTTCGTAAATATAATGAGTGTATTTCGGATTGGAAAGAAAAGAAATTGCGTTAGGAATACCTTCTTCGATTTTCGCAAAAGTATTGACTGTGACGTTTTCATCACCTTCAATTTTACCTTGGATAAAATCCGCTATTTGTCTTGCTGTGAATTCCATAAAAAATCACATTATATTTGCAAAGATAAGAGATTTTATTCAAAAACGTTGACAACAGAGGTAATATTTACGAATTTTTTTTGAAAGAGAAGCTATATTAAGTAGTTCTGACGCTTCTGCAATGTCCTTTATCGTATTATTTTCGTACAATATCGAGATTTGGTCTTTATTAACGTCATATATGTCTTTTTGCACTGTGGCATTACCCATCAAGTAATGAGCATCGTCAATGCTGATATCAAAATGCTTTGCAATTTCTGATTTTGCTATGTATATTGTTTCTTCATCGAAAGGCACATCGGAAACTTTTACCTTGAAAAGATTTCTGTTTATTGTATCCGTCGCCAAAATGGAAAGAATCTTGTCATCGCTGTTCATCCAAACCTTCAATGTGCTCCAAATATCGTTGTCATCGAGTAGCTCGTAATTATGCTGAGCTTCCTCGTCGTTCCTGTATCTTTCGGCATTTATATCATTATATAGAAAATATCGTAGGGCGGGTGTGGCAAACAACTTTTTTCCCTCATGGGCAAGTTGTTTTGCCCGCGTTATTGCATTTACCAACACTTTCTCACTTGAAACCGTTGTCTTGTGAAGATATACCTGCCAATACATAAAGTGGCGGGACATCAGATAATTTTCAATGGTATATATACCTTTTGCCCTCACCACTAAATTGTCGTTGAACACGTCAAGCATCTTAATGATTCTGGCACAACCGATATTGCCTTCCGCAACACCTGTAAAAAAGCAGTCTCGCATCAGGTAGTCGAGTCTATCCATGTCGAGTTGACTGCCTATCAACTGGTGCAAAAAATTCTTTGAATAATCGTTCTTGAAAATCTTCAACGCAAGGTTCAGTTTTCCGTCCATATCCCTGTTCATCTTTTCCATCATCAGAAGAGATATTTCCTCGTGGTCGATATCGCTGATAAGGGTGTGTTCAAGAACATGAGAGAAAGGGCCATGACCGATGTCGTGGAGGAGAATGGCAGCCTCAACTGCTTCTGCCTCACTGTCAAAAATGAAAACACCTTTTTGTGCTAAAGAGTTTATTGTCTCACTCATAAGGTGGAAAGCACCGATGGAATGTTGAAATCTGGTGTGCTGTGCCGCAGGATAAACCATTGATGTAAGTCCTAACTGTTTTATCCTAGTAAGGCGTTGCATCAACGGATGCCTGACAATGTCAAGAAACAGTCCGCGTGGGATCTGTATAAATCCGAGAACAGGGTCGTTTATAATCTTGCCGTCATCCATCAAAGAATTTTACTTAGTTCAACAGCCATTTCTTTTTGCACCTTTTGAGCTTGCCTTGCTGCTTCTTTAGCGAAGTTTTCGTTGTTGGAGGAATAGATTATACCGCGACTGCTGTTTACGATAAGTCCACAGTCTTTTATCATGCCATATTTGCATACTTCCTGAAGACTGCCGCCTTGTGCGCCCACACCAGGAACAAGCAGAAAATGATTTGGTGCTACTTTGCGTATGTCCTTGAACATCTCTCCTTGTGTCGCGCCGACAACATACATCATATTGTTTGCATTTCCCCATTCCTGTGATTTGCGTATCACTTTCTCAAAGAGGCGTTCTCCCGTAGTGTCTGTTGTTAACTGGAAATCGTGCGACCCCTTGTTGCTTGTGAGAGCAAGGAGAATTACCCACTTGTCTTCATATTTCAGGAAAGGTGATACACTATCCTCACCCATGTATGGGGCAACAGTAAGAGCATCCAAATCATACTCCTCAAAAAATGTGCGGGCATACATTGCTGACGTGTTGCCAATATCTCCACGCTTAGCATCGGCTATAATGAAATGTTCAGGATAGTTTTCCTTTAAGTATTTTATTGTTTTCTCAAAGGCTATCATACCCTTTGTTCCCAAACTCTCATAGAAAGCGAGGTTAGGTTTGTAAGCCACGCAATATGGTGCAGTCGCATCGATAATAGCCTTGTTGAAAGTGAAAACAGGGTTGGTCTCCTTCAACAAATATTCCGGTATTTTCTTTATATCCGTGTCAAGTCCTACACAAAGGAATGTCTGTTTACTGAAAATCTGTTCAACTAATTGCTGTCTGTTCATCTCTCATTTTTTTAAAGTTCAGCTTCTTTCATTCGTTCTGCATTTTCCGCAACGGTGAGAGCGTCGATGAGACCTTGGATATCCCCACTCATGAAACCACTAAGGTCATAAATAGTATAGCCAATACGGTGGTCGGTAACACGCCCTTGCTGGAAGTTGTAAGTGCGGATTTTCGCACTGCGGTCACCAGTGGAGACCAATGTTTTTCTTCGGCTCGCAATATCATTAATATATTTCTGGTGCTCCCGGTCGTAGATGAAAGTACGCAAGCGCGACAAGGCACGTTCCTTGTTTTTGGGTTGGTCCCTCGTCTCTGTACACTCAATCAGTATTTCCTCAACCTCGCCTGTATTCGGATTTTTCCAAGGGTAACGCAGACGTACACCTGACTCAACCTTGTTGACATTTTGTCCGCCAGCCCCAGAACTTCTGAATGTGTCCCATTTGATGTCTCCCTCATTGATGTTGACCTCGAATTTGTCAGCCTCAGGCAGAACGGCGACAGTTGCTGCACTGGTGTGCATACGTCCTTGAGTTTCAGTCACAGGTACACGTTGTACACGGTGAACACCAGATTCATATTTCAACGTACCATATACATTATTGCCGCTTACAGCGAAATCAATTTCCTTGAAACCACCGACAGCACCCTCACTGACGTAGGTTATTGAAACGTTCCAACCTTTCGAGTCACAGAATTTCTTGTACATCTGGAACAAGTCACCGGCAAACAGAGCCGCCTCATCACCACCTGTTCCCGCACGTATTTCCATCTGCACGTTCTTCGCATCCTCTGGGTCTTTCGGTATAAGGGCAATCTTTATTTCCTCCTCAATCTTAGGCTGCAATGTCTCGTTGAGTTGAAGCTCCTCCCTTGCCATTTCACGAAGGTCGGCATCTGTCTCATTCGCCATGATATCCTTTGCCTCCTTGATTGAATTAAGGCAATTGATATATTTTTGGCGGGCATTCATAATGCTCTCCAAATCCTTGTATTCACGTGTAAGGCGTACATATTTCTCTTGGTCCGCAATCACCGATGGGTCGGTTATGAGTGTGGATATTTCCTCGTAACGGCTCTCAAGGCCTTCGAGTTTTTCTAATATACTATTTCCTTGCATTTCTCTTAATAGTTAAATTCCCCGTATTGGGATTTAATAAGCAAGCTGCGTTTGCCTTTCTCGATATGGCCTACTACTTGAGCGTCAATGTTGAAACTCTTGCTTATTGAGATGATTCTATCAGCATCCTCCGGACTTACGTAAACCTCCATTCGGTGTCCCATGTTGAATACCTTGTACATTTCCTGCCAGTCGGTATCGCTTTGCTCCTTTATTATCCTGAACAATGGAGGGATAGGGAACATATTGTCTTTTATCACACGGCAGTCATCACCCACGAAGTGCAGCACTTTTGTCTGTGCACCTCCCGTGCAATGCACCATACCATGTATTTTAGGACGCAGCTCATCAATAATTTTTTTGATTACAGGCGCGTATGTACGGGTAGGGGAGAGAACGAGTTTTCCTGCATCAACAGGAGTGCCGTCAACCTTGTCATCCAGGCAGAAGCCACCGCTATAAACGAGTTGCTCCGGTACGGCATGGTCATAACTTTCTGGATATTTCTCTGCAAGGTATTTTGAGAACACATCATGGCGTGCACTTGTCAGTCCATTGCTGCCCATACCACCGTTGTAACTGTCTTCGTATGTAGCCTGTCCGAAAGAGGCAAGTCCCACGATTACATCACCAGGACGAATGTTGGCATTGTCGATAACGTCAGAGCGTTTCATGCGACACGTAACAGTAGAGTCCACGATGATTGTCCTTACAAGGTCGCCAACATCGGCAGTCTCACCGCCAGTGGCGTAAATACCGATACCCATATCACGCATAGAGGCGAGAATTTCGTCTGTGCCGTTGATTATGGCGGAAATCACCTCTCCTGGCACAAGCATTTTGTTGCGCCCTATTGTACTCGATACAAGAATATTATCAACAGCTCCCACGCAAAGGAGGTCATCAGTATTCATCACTATGGCATCCTGAGCTATTCCTTTCCATACACTCAAGTCGCCCGTTTCTTTCCAATACATGTAAGCCAACGAAGATTTTGTACCAGCTCCGTCGGCATGCATGATATTGCAATATTCTGGGTCTCCGCCAAGAATGTCAGGTATAATCTTGCAGAAAGCCTGTGGAAATATACCCTTGTCTATGTTTTTTATTGCGTTGTGCACATCCTCCTTAGCGGCAGACACGCCACGCAACATGTAACGATTGTTACTTTGCATATCAGTGTTATTCCTTATTACTCCAAATTTTCCAGTTGGCAAAAGCCTGCAACAGCAGCATCTCAAGGCCATTTTTCACCGTTGCCCCATGCTCCATGCCTTTCTTCATGAAAAGAGTCTTGTCAGGGTTGTAGATCACATCGTATAGTATGTTCTTGTCGTCTATCGCATCGTATGGCAATTTTGGACATTCGTCAATATTAGGATACATGCCGACAGGAGTACAATTCACAATTACATTATATTCTTTTACGACCTCTGGTGTTATCCTTTCATATTGTATAGTACCAGGGCGTTCAAAACGACTTACAGAGACAGTCTCCAAACCGAGAGACCTCAGTCCATAAGACACGGCTTTTGATGCACCGCCAGTACCAAGAACGAGAGCCTTCTTGTGAAATCTCTCAAGCATAGGTTGAATGCTCTTTGTAAAACCTATTACGTCACTGTTGTAGCCTTTCAGCTTTACCTCATTCCCCTTGTGCTCCACACGTATCAAGTTTACTGCACCAATGGCTCTTGCCTCAGGGCTTACGACATCCAAATAACTGATTACTTTCTCCTTATAAGGTATAGTAACGTTAAGACCTTTCAACTCAGGATTAGAGGCAAGAACCTCTGGCAGAAGTTCTATACTTGAAATCTCAAAGTTAATGTACTCTGCATCAATGTTCTCATTCTGAAACTTCTCGTTGAAGTAATTTTTAGAAAAGGAATGTCCAAGAGGAAAACCTATCAACCCGTATTTGTCCATAATGAAAAATTTATTTAGTTGCGTAATAGAATATACATGTTCCGAATGTCAGACTTTTAAGTCCTACTTCCGAGAACCCTGTTCTTTTCAATGCCCCGACTACGACTTCACCCTTTGGAAAGGCTTCTATCGTGTTAGTCAGGTAGGAGTATGCCTTTTTGTCTTTCGACACTATTGTTCCATATAACTGGAGTACTGTATGTGAATATAACCAGAACAGTTGTTTCATAGGAAATCCTGTAGGGCAACTCAGTTCCAATATACTCGCATGTCCGCCTTTTTTCAACACGCGGCACATTTCTTTCAGAGCTGCGTCGAGGTCTTGGAAGTTTCTTATACCAAAGGCGGCAGTAATGGCATCAAACGTATTGTCGGGAAATTCCAATCTCTCACAATCCCCTCTTTCAAAGGAAATCACATTATCCTTTCCCTCATTCTTAGCTTTTTCCCTGCCGATGCGCATCATCTCATCAGAAATATCAATGCCGATTATCTTTTGTGGTTTCAGTATATCAGCGACGAGCAATGCGAAATCTCCTGTTCCGGTAGCAACGTCAAGCACAGATTGCGGTTTGAAAGGCAGGAGCCACGTTATTGCTTTCCGTCTCCAAGAACGGTCAATACCAAATGACAATCGGTGGTTAAGAGCATCGTAAGAATGAGCAATACCGTTGAACATTTTCTCCACTTGCCTGCTCTTTTCCTGCGAGTTGCCGTAAGGCATTATTCTTTCTTGGGAGTATGGCATAGCTACTTACTGAGCCAGTCAGTAACGTTCTTCTCAATCCTTGCAGCCAAATCATCACTGCTTGCAGCCTTGTCAAACTTATCACCTGTGATGTTCTCAAAGAGTTCGATATAACGCTCACTTACACTGTCAGCGTATTCATCTGTTATCTCCGGCATCACCTGTCCAGGCTCATTCATGAAATTATGCTCTATGAGCCACTGGCGTACAAATTCCTTAGATAATTGACGTTGAGGCTCACCCTTTGCGAATTTCTCCTCATATCCGTCGGCATAGAAATAGCGACTGGAGTCAGGAGTGTGTATCTCATCGATAAGATATATCTTATCATCGCGCTTGCCAAATTCGTATTTCGTGTCCACGAGGATAAGACCATGCTTTGCTGCAATCTCTTGTCCGCGTGCGAAAATTTTGCGGGTATAATCCTCTATTATCTCATAGTCCTCCTTGCTTACCAATCCCTGTGCTATAATCTCCTCCTTGGAAATGTTCAGATCGTGTCCCTCGTCAGCTTTCGTCGTAGGAGTGATGATAGGTTCAGGAAAACGTTCGTTTTCTTTCATGCCGTCAGGAAGCTTTACTCCGCATAATTCCCTGCATCCTTTCTTGTATTCTCTCCAAGCCGAGCCTGTTAGAATAGAGCGGATAATCATCTCTACTCTGAACCCCTCACATTTAAGACCCACTGTAACCATCGGGTCGGGTGTCGCTAATTTCCAGTTGGGACAGATGTCCGTGGTTTGGTCGAGAAACTTTGCTGCTATCTGGTTAAGAACTTGTCCCTTGAAAGGTATTCCCTTAGGCAGAATGACGTCAAAAGCGGAAATCCTATCGGTTGCCACCATTACGATAATGTCATCGTTGATGTTGTAAACGTCACGCACCTTACCATGGTAAACATCTTTCTGTCCATCGAAATGGAAGTCTGTTCTCGTCAATGCTTTCATATTTGCTATATTTAAATTAAACTATCTTGATTGTCCTTTTACCTCTTTCTCGAATTTCTCATATTTTTCGTAAGCGTCAACAATTCTTGTTACCAGTTTATGGCGAACAATATCTTTCTTGTTCAGCTCAACGAAACTTATCCCTTTAATATCCTTCAATATCCTCAACGACTGCACCAAACCAGAGGTCTGCGAACCAGGCAGGTCTATCTGCGTCATGTCGCCGGTTATTATCATCTTTGTGTTCCAGCCCATACGTGTCAGGAACATACGTATCTGTGCCGGTGTGGTGTTCTGTGCCTCATCGAGGATTACTACGGCATCATTGAGAGTCCTGCCCCTCATAAACGCCAATGGAGCAATCTGTATCACGTTTTTCTCCATCAGATCCTGCAATTTCACGGCAGGAATCATGTCTTCAAGAGCGTCATAAAGCGGTTGCAGATAAGGGTCTATCTTCTCTTTCATGTCACCAGGAAGAAAACCGAGCTTCTCGCCGGCTTCAACCGCAGGGCGACTCAAAATTATTTTCTTGGCCGACTTTTCTTTCAGGGCTTTCACGGCGAGAGCGATACTAAGGTATGTCTTTCCCGTACCGGCTGGACCAGTTACGAAAATCATGTCATCCTTTTCGTAGGCATCGATGAGTTTCTGCTGGTTCTCACTTCTGCTTTTTATCGGATGCCCCGAAATACTGTACACCACTGCGTCTTTCGATGCGTCATCCTTTGTTTTTCGCCCCTTTACTATGTCGATAATGTCTTCATCATTTACGGAGTTGTATTTCAACACATGTAAGCGGATTTTCTCAATAGCCTCCTCGAAAGCCGCCGTTTGCTCCTCATCACCAAGTACTCTTATCACATTGCCGCGCGCCACTATCCTCATTTTGGGATATAACGCTTTAAGCATTTGGAAATGTGCATTGTTAACGCCATAAAATATTACGGGGTCAATGTCTTCGAGTACGATATGTCTTTCTATCAAATTATATGCTTTATCAATTATGCTGCAAAAATACATAAAAAAAATAAGATACAACACAACATAGATAATTTAAATTTGTGACTTTCTAAGTCAATAAATGCTTCAATATGTTGCCCACTTTTCTATTTGAGTCTGTCATCATTACACTAAAC
>JAJQAR010000335.1 GCA_021203705.1 Prevotella sp.
ATAGAGAATAAACCCATGAAAAGAGTAACTGTTACTAAAGTAAGTAATAGACACCAGATGAACGATTTCATCCACTTGCCTCATCGTCTCTATGCAAATTGCCCTCAATATGTTCCCGACCTCGACTCTGACATCCTCGATACATTTAACCCTCGCAAAAATGCTGGACTGGATTATTCCGACATCCAGCCGTTTGTGGCATACGACGAGAAAGGCGAATGTGTGGGGCGTATCGCAGGTATCATCAACCGTCGTGCTAATGAGAAATGGAAAACCCACAACGTCCGCTTCGGATTCATCGAGTTCATAGACGACATGGATGTATCAGAGGCTCTGCTTAAAACTGTTGAGACTTGGGGACAGGAACACAGCATGACACATATACAAGGTCCTATGGGTATCTTCGATTTCGACAAGGAAGGAATGCTTGTTGAAGATTTTGACCAAATGGGCTCAATGATAACAATATACAACCCATCCTATTATCCTAAACATGTAGAAGCATTGGGCTACAAAAAGGAGGTGGACTGGGTACAGGTACGCATTGACGTGCCACAGGATGTTCCTGCCAAATATGCCCGCGTATCCAAATTGTCGAAAGAGATGTTCGGACTGAAAATAAGGAAATTGACGAATGACGATATTTATAAACGTGATTATGGGAAGAAAGTATTCGAGTTACTCAACCTCGCCTATTCACCTATCTTCGGCTACACGGAATTGACAGACAGGCAGATTGACGAGTTTATCCGACGCTATATTCCTTTGGTTGACAAACGGATGCTGCCGGTTATTGAAGATGAGAAAGGAAATCTTGTGGGCGTGACCATCACCATGGGCAGTCTTTCAAACGCCTTGCGGAAATCACATGGGCGGCTGCTCCCTTTTGGTTGGTTCCATCTGCTCCGTGCCTTAAAATGGAAGCATGAGGATAAAGCGGAAATGTTACTCATCGCTGTGCACCCCGATTATCAGGGATTAGGCGTAAACGCCCTGTTCTTCGATGATTTGATACCTGTCTATAACAAGTTAGGATATCGTTGGGCGGAGACTGGTCCACAATTAGAATACAACGTTAGGGAGTTGTCACAGTGGAAACCACTGAACCCGACACTCACCAAACGGAGAAGATGCTATATGAAAGAAATTGATATAAAGAAATGAAGAATTTGAAATCTAATCCAAGAAATATATGGGAAAAAGAGTTGTAATAACAGGCATGGGCATCTGGTCATGCCTTGGTACGACATTGGACGAGGTGCGCGATTCCCTCTATTCGGGAAAAAGCGGCATCATCTTCAGTCAGGAACGTAAGGATGCAGGATTCCGCTCGGCATTGTGCGCTGACATTCCTCTTCCAAATCTGAAACCGTTCATATCCCGCAACCAGCGACAATTTATGCCCGAAGAGGCACAATATGCTTACATGGCAACACGTCAAGCCTTGGAAAACGCTCGCTTAGATTCCGATTATATGGATCAGCATGAAGTAGGACTTATATACGGTAACGACTCTGTAGCCGAAGCCACCATGCGCGCTCTCGACAAGTTCCGACAGTTGGGCGACACGGCAGCCTGCGGTAGCGGTGCCATTTTCCAATCCATGAACTCTACCGTAACAATGAATCTTGCCTGTCTATTCAAATTACGGGGCATCAACCTTACGGCATCAGCGGCATGTGCTTCTGGTTCACATTCCGTGGGACTTGGCTACCTGCTGATACGCGACGGCTTACAGGATTGCGTGGTATGCGGTGGAGCGCAGGAGGCGAATATGTACGGCGTGGCTGCTTTCGATGGCATACAGTCATTCTCCATTCGTGAGGCTGAACCTACTCATGCCAGCCGACCTTTCGACCGCGATCGCGACGGATTAGTGCCAGGAGGTGGTGCAGCGACCATCGTTATTGAAAGTTATGAGCACGCCATACAGCGAGGAGCTCCGATATGGGGCGAGATAGTCGGATGGGGATTTTCAGGCAATGGCGATCATATCTCTACGCCCAACGTTGACGGTCCCGCACGCTCATTAGAACTCTGCTTGAAGAATAGCGGCATCACGCCATCTGAAATTGGCTACATCAACGCTCATGCCACCTCCACTCGCATCGGCGACAGTCGTGAGGCACAAGCCATAGCCCGTGTATTCGGCGACAGTAGAGTGCCAGTAACTTCCACAAAGAGCCAGACAGGGCATGAAATGTGGATGGCGGGCGCAAGTGAAATAATCTACTCAATGCTGATGATGAAGAATGACTTCATCGGTGCCAATATCAACTTTGAAAATCCTGATGAGGAAACAGCATGTATCAATGTTCTTCCAGAACGCATGGATACACATTTCGACATGTTCCTTTCCAACTCATTCGGTTTCGGGGGTACTAACTCCACACTAATTGTAAAAAACATATAACATAATCAAATTAAATAAAAAGCCATGACACGCGAAGAAATCGTAACACAAGTAAACAACCTATTGGCAGATGAATTTGAAGTAGATGCTGCTTCATTACTGCCAGAAGCTAACGTAAAGGATACTCTTAACCTTGACAGCCTGAGTTTAGTGGATTTGGTTGCCTTAGTACAACAGACGTATAAGGTTAAGATACCAGTAACAGAACTGCGCACTATCCAGACTTTCAACAATCTGTATGATTACATCGAATCTCATCTGCCAAAGGAATGATAGGTGAAGACATCAAAGATTTGCTTCCGCAACGCGACCCCATCCTCATGGTGGATGCTCTGTTAAACGTGGACGGTGATGAGGCTCAAACCTCATTCACCATCCGTCCTGGCAATTTCTTTCTCACAGACGACGGGCTTTTGGAAGTAACTGGACTAATAGAGAATATCGCCCAGTCAGCATCGGCTTTTGCCGGATATAAGGCAAAACTTGCCAGTGCCGTTGAACCTCCAATGGGTTACATCGGCGAGGTGAAGAATTTCCGTTGCCACCACCGTCCGCAGACAGGAGATGAATTGCATACTTTCATCCGATTGGGAACAGAAGTAGGAGGAGTGATTTTGCTGTCTGGTGAAACTCGTGTAAAAGAGGAAATCATTGCGGAAACTCAGATGAAAATCTCTATCCAACAGAACAAGTAGTTTACCCAACGGGATTTTAGGACTACCCAACGGGATTTTCATGGAAGTGCATGTGGATAAAATAAGGTATGGAACAATGGTTTTGGAAAACTACTATTACAAACTAATCAGTATGCAAAGTAACGGTCTGAGCGGTATGTTTCACATTGCCCTCTGTCCCGACTGCGATGTCTATCGCGGGCATTTTCCTGACAATCCTGTATCTCCCGGTGTTTGCAACATACAGACAGTCAAGGAATGTGCCGAGAAACTGACGGGACAACCCTTGCAGGTAAGCAGTATTCGCCGTTGCCGCCTGACGGCTGTCATCACTCCTGCAACCTGCCCAGAAATGGATATAAAAATAAACATGACACCTACTGAATCAGGATACGATATCACTTCTACCATTTCCGATACTGAACGTACATACATGGAACTGAAAGGAGAAATGACCGTATGACAAAATTATGCATCAACATATACCGTTTATTCCGTAGACACCGTGCCGTTTATTGGATTTCGTTGGTATGTCTGTTCCTTTTTTTCGGCTGCTTTGCCGCACAAATCCATTTGGAAGAAGATCTTAACAAACTGATGCCCTCATCAAAGAATG
>JAJQAR010000353.1 GCA_021203705.1 Prevotella sp.
ACCAACGGGAGCATTTATCTCTTTGAGCAGGCGGTCTGCATGCCCCCATTTGTCCATCATGAACAGAACATATCGGATGTCAACACCGATGCAACGTGCGAGGTTGCTGTCAAAATAGATGTCGCTCGACAAGCTGTCCCAGTTGCCATCGAAAGCAAGACCGATAAGCTCACCTTTTCCGTTGAACATCGGTGAGCCGCTGTTTCCGCCGGTGATGTCGTTGTTGGTGAGGAAGCAGAGTTGCATCTTGCCCGTTGTCTTGTCCTGATATTTGCCGAAATTAGTTGCAGAAAGCAGTTCTTTCATTATCGGCTCAGCATAATAGTCAGGCTCTTTGTCACCCATTCTGAATTTCTCAACAATGCTTTCAGCCGTGGTGTAGTAGCCCGACGGTTTACCGTTAAGCGTGAAGCCACCTACCTGTCCGTAACTAAGGCGCATTGTCATGTTGGCATCAGAATAGTGAGGCATGTCCTCCTCCATTCTCACTTTTGCTGCGCAGAGATATTTTTCCTGATTGTCAATATCATCGGAAAATTCCAGGAGAGCTTCTCTCTGGTCAGCCCTGTATTCCAACAGGTCAAGGCCGAGTTGCACACCACAGTCCTTATTGAATTTCTTACTGTTGATATGGAGTTTCGCTCCTTTCTTCATTAAGACAGAATTTTTATAAAGATAGTCAACGTATGCAGTATAGTCGCCATTAAATTCGCTGTCTATTGTATTTTAGAAATTTGGCAGATACACCTCACTTACATTTTCTTTATAGTTTTTCAGCAGTGCCGCGAAAATCTCCTTGTCAACAGTCTCATCCCACTGGTCGCTGTTGTCATCAAACTGAACATATTGCTTTGAGGACTTGTCGCTTGGCCCTTTCACATTCATGCCGTTGTTGACTTTCATGGCACGGGTAACTAATTCGTTGGAATTGCGGAAAGTCTCGTTCCAGAAATACAATGCACGTACTCGGTCGAATCTCTGTTCATACAGACTTGCGAGCTTGTCAAAATCGAGCTTGTCTTTCAAATATCCAGTACTGTCTTGCCATTCACGGATACGGTTCTCAAAATCTTTCTTCTGTGATATGATACCAATAGAATCGATACATTTGTTCATTCCGATGGCGTTTTTCCAGTAGTTGGAACTCTGTGCGAATTTAGAGTCATATTTGATACGTATGCCTTGATCCGCTCTCATGTGGCGTAGCATGATGTCCTGCTTCACACCCCTAACCTGTATGCGTGCCGCATGAGTGGCATCCCTCATTTCCTTGATACCGTAGGATGACAGGTAGCGTTCGGTACTTCCAGGATAGCCTACTGTCATTGCGAAATCTCCGTCCTTGTAGCCTTGTACTGAAACAGGTGCCCATACATCGGGATGATAAGGAACATTATTTTCAGAATATTCCGCAGGCCCGTTAGTTTCAGGGTCGGCATATATACGGAACACGCTGAAATCGCATGTCTGGCGCGGCCACATCCAGTTGTCAGTCTCGCCACCGAACTTGCCCATTGATTTTGGTATGGTGAAAACGAGGCGCAGGTCGGTGAATGTGCGGTATGTGGTGGCGTAATATCTGTTGCCTTCATAGTAAGGGTCAATCTCCACGTGCAGCGTCTTGTCTGTCACTTTCACCGAGTCAGTCATAGCCGAAGCCAAAGAGTCGATCAAGTCGGTTTGTTCTTCCCCTGTGCGATCGTCTATGCCCAACGACAGCAGTTTGTCGGTAACATTCTCCTGTTTTATCATAAAACTTACGAACATGTCCTTGTTGGGCAGCTCCTCCTCAAAACTTTTGGCATAAAAGCCGTTGAGCATGTAGTCGTGATCTACGGTGGAATGACTTCTTATAGACTCGAAACCGCAGTGGTGGTTGGTGAATACCAAGCCGTCTGGCGATACGACAACACCAGAGCAATAGCCGCTGAAAAGCACCACAGAATTTTTTATAGCATCATCGCTACTGTAAAGATTGTCGTAGGGAAGGCTAAAACCGTAGGTTGTCATTTGGTCATACACGGCTTGTGGCAGGTTGTACATGGTCCACATTCCCTCGTCTGCATTTGCCATGGGGGCGAAACCCACTATGGCGGAAAGTAATAATGTTCTTGCTTTCATAAAGAATTTTAATTTGAATGTTATCCTATTGTTTGTTGAAATATCTTCCTATTATCGGTAGTCCACTTAACGGAAAGTCCCGTTTCACTATGATTGCTGCAAATACTAAGATAAGTATTGTGTTTGTGCAAAGAGAACCCCATATTGGCAATAGCTTGTTGCAATAGGTTATGCCAACGAAGAGAATCAATGCTATTATGACATAGAAAAGAATTTCCCGTAGGGGGTAGTTGATTGGGTATTTTTTCTGTCCCACGAGATACGATAGTATCATTGCCGTGGCATACCCGGCAAATCCTGCCCATGCACAAGCGATATAACCGTAATGGGGAACGAAGATCACGTTGGTGATGATAAGTACGGCGCAGCCAATTCCAGAGAAGCACGCACCCCAGATTGTCTTGTCAATTAGTTTGTACCAGAATGAGAGATTGAAATATATGCCCATCATTATTTCTGCCGCCATGACAATGGGCACTACCCGTAGCCCTTCCCAGTAGTCGCGCCCTATCAAGTGTCGCAGGATGTCCATATAGCCCATAACTACAAGGAAAGCCAAAAGCGTGAACACCACGAAGTATTTCATTGCTGTGGCGTATGTCTGGCGGTTGTCTTTCTCCTTTGCCTTGCCGAATACGAAAGGCTCGTAGGCATATCTGAAAGCCTGTGTTATCATCGCCATAATCATCGCAATCTTGCTTGCCGCACCATATATTCCGAGTTGGGCATGAGCGTCTTGTCCGATGTAGATATAAGGGAATATAATTTTGTCGGCTGTCTGGTTGAGAATACCTGCCACTCCCAATATCATTATCGGCATACTGTAATCCAGCATTTTGCGCAACAGAGCCCTGTCGAATACGTATTTAAAGCCAGTGAGTTCTTTAATCAGGAAAAGCACCATTATACCCGTACAGAACAGGTTGATGTAGAATGCGTAGCCAGCACCTACAGTAGGATCATATATTTTGTTTACGAGACTGCTATTGTCTGCTCCGTCGTAGAGTGCCGGGAGAACAAGAAAGAACACCAAGTTGAGTACAATGCTTAGAATGATGTTCAGCATTTTCAATGCGGCGAACTTTACGGGGCGTTTCTTGTAGCGCAGGTATGCGAAGGGTATGCAAAGGAATGCGTCTATTGCCACGGTGAGTGCCATTACCCAGATATATGAGGGGTGGTCGCCGTAGCCCATCATTGTCGATATTGGAGTAAGGAAAATCAAAATCAGCAGGAAGAAAATCAATGATGTACTGCCCACTGAGATCAATATTGTGGAATATACCTTGTTGGGGTTTTCGTTTTCCTTGTTGGCATAGCGGAAGAATGTCGTTTCCATGCCGTATGTCAATATCACTAACAGCAATGCGGTGTATGCGTAAACGTTGGTTATCACGCCATAACCACCGCTCGCCGCCGACAATTTTGCAGTGTACAATGGCACGAGAAGGTAATTGAGAAAGCGTCCTATAATGCTGCTCAATCCGTATATTGCCGTGTCTTTTGCCAATGACCTAAGATTTGCCATTATTTATATTGTTAAAAGAACAGATAACAGACGAAAATGGCGG
>JAJQAR010000219.1 GCA_021203705.1 Prevotella sp.
GGATATGGCGCGGCTGTTCCAGGCTCTACGCATCGAGGTGAATAACGAGATGACCACACTCAAACAACTGCTTTTAGCTGCCACCGAACTGATAGCTCCCGGTGGTAGACTGTCGGTAATCACTTACCACAGTCTCGAAGACAGAATAGTGAAGAATGTGATGAGGACCGGCAACCCCGAAGGTGATGTGAAACAGGATTTTTACGGCAAAATAAATACTCCTTTCTCGTTGGTCAACAACAAGGTGATAGTGCCTGACGTGAATGAACAACAGAGAAACCCACGTAGCAGGAGCGCAAAACTTAGAATTGCAGAGAAGATATGAGCGATAAAGAGAAAGATAACCTGGAGGAGAATCAAATAGAGAAAAAAGAGGAGAACTTGTCGGAAAAAGATTCTACTCCCGTTAAGGAGGAGAAAGACAGTCATTCTCTGCTTAAGGAGGCTATCAGACAACAGGCAACTGAGGATGAACGGCCTAATTCGGCAAGTCTCACTCTGCGTAAGATATTGGGCGGCGACTTCCTCACTACGAGAATACTCCGCAACCAGATTTGGATTATTGTGATAATCGCTGCCTTCACTCTCGTGTATGTGTCTAACCGCTACAGCTGCCAAAGGGACATTCATGAGATTAACGCTCTCAAAGACACGCTCAAGGATGCTAAGTACAAGGCTTTGGCAAGTTCCAGCGAACTGACGGAAATGTGCCGTGAGAGTAATGTTCTCAAAATGTTGAAAAACAGTGGTGACAGTATTTTGCAGATACCTAATCAACCACCTTATATAATAATAGTACCAAAAGATGAGTAACCAGTTTGATAGAAAGAAAATGGTGCCGCGATTTAAGGTTATCGCTTTCGTGATGGTCTTTATCGGCCTTGTGATACAGTTCCGTGTGCTTTATATTGGTATTGTGGAAAAAAGCTTTTGGGAAAAGGTCGCGGCAAGACTGAAGAAAGACAGTGTGGACATTCCTCCTATCAGGGGGAATATTCTCAGCACCGACGGCAGACTCATGGCGAGCTCTCTGCCGGAATATAAACTCTACATGGACTTCAAGGCTGGTGGCGAGAAAAAGGACTCTATTTGGAAACTTAAAGAGGACAGTATCTGTGAGGGCCTTCACCATATTTTCCCGACTAAAACTGCTGCCGAGTTCAAGCATGATTTGGAGGAGGGGCATAAGAAAATGAGTCAAAACTGGCCTATTTGGGGACGCCGGGTGAGCTATTCCACTTACTCGCAGGTAAAGAAATTACCTGTATTCAAGATGAGCCAGAATAGTGGAGGTTTCCATGTGGAACAGTTTAACTCACGTCAACGCCCATTCGGTACGCTTGCGCAGCGCACGGTGGGCGATATGTTCGGTGCTAAGGATACAGCGCGCTTTGGTCTCGAATTGTCATACGACTCGATTTTAAGGGGCAAGCCAGGTAAAAAGAACAGGCAGAAGATAATGAACAAATACCAGGACATCACTATAATCGACCCTGACAACGGGGCTGACATCGTTACTACTATTGACGTGAATATACAGGATCTTGCTGAACGGGCGTTGATCGATGAGTTGAAGGAAATCAACGGCAATGTTGGTGTGGCTATCGTCATGGAGGTTAAGACGGGTGATGTGAAGGCTATCGTCAACATGAGCAAATGTGAGAATGGGGAATATGCGGAACTGAAAAATGATGCTGTCTCCGATTTGCTCGAACCTGGCTCTGTGTTCAAAACAGCTTCCATAATGGTGGCTCTTGACGATGGTGTTGTTGACACTACTTATAGGGTTGACACAGGATGTGGTATCTGGGACATGTATGGTGCTAAGATGCGTGACCACAACTGGCATCGGGGCGGATATGGAGAGATTTCCCTTCCAAGAACGCTTGAGGTAAGCTCCAATATTGGGGTCAGTCGTATCATCGACAAGTTTTATGCTAAAAATCCAGAGAAATTCGTTGAGGGACTTGACAGGATTGGTATCAGGACTGACCTGCAACTGCCTATCGTGGGTGCGGCTGCTCCACGTATCAGAATGCCTGAGAAAAACAAACATGGGCAATACACCAACTGGAGTAAGACGGCTCTCCCTTGGATGAGTATAGGCTATGAGACGCAGGTGCCTCCAATCTCCACCCTCACGTTCTATAATGCTATTGCCAATGGCGGCAAGATGGTGCGCCCGAAGTTTGTCAAACAGGTGGTAAAGGATGGTCAGGTGATAAAGACTTATCCTACGGAGGTCATAAAGCAAAGTATATGCAAGGAGAAAACGCTTCATGAGATACAGACGATTCTGGAACATGTGGTCAGTCAGGGGCTCGGCAAGAGGGCTGGCTCTAAGTCGTTCAAGGTGGCTGGCAAGACGGGAACGGCACAGATTTCCAAAGGTGCCGGCGGGTACAAAACAGGCTCTGTCAATTATCTTTTGAGTTTTGCAGGTTATTTCCCTGCTGATGCTCCACGTTACAGTTGCATTGTGTGCATACAGAAGTCGGGCCTCCCTGCCTCTGGCGGTACTATGAGCGGTGCTGTGTTCCACAATATTGCGGAAGGTATTATGGCGCAGAATGTCAAATTGGATGTGCAGGATGCGCGTGACACATCATCAGTACTTGTACCTGATGTGAAGAACGGGAATATTGTGGCTGCTGATTATGTGCTGAGCCACCTTGGAATAAACACTAATAAGTCGTGGAATGGCGACTATCTTAGTGGCAACCCTATTTGGGGTAAGGCAAGGAAAGGAGAGACTTCAGTCAGTCTTGCGAAAGTCTCTGATTATGGCAACAGGACTGTTCCTGATGTTATGGGTATGGGCGCACGCGATGCAGTATTCTTGCTTGAGAGTAGGGGTGTGAAGGTGCGTCTGCAAGGTAGAGGCAGGGTCGTGGAACAAAGTCTACCTGTTGGTCATGTGATAAATCGGGGTGAGACTTGTTCTCTGAAATTGGAAATTTAAATTTATTCTGTATGAAACTTAAAGAACTTATCAGAAACATAAAGCCGCTTTGTATCAAGGGCAACAGTGATACGGAACTTATCGGCGTAAATATCGATTCGCGAAAAATATCTACCGGGCATCTGTTCATAGCCATGAAAGGCACGCAGGTTGACGGTCATAAGTTTATCCCCAAAGCGATTGAACAGGGGGCAACGGCAATCTTGTGCGAGGATATGCCAGAGGACATTGTGGATGGTGTTACGTATGTTCAGGTGAAATCAACAGAGGATGTCGTGGGTGAGGTGGCTACACAGTTTCATGGCGATCCTTCAAGAAAGCTGAAACTTGTAGGTGTCACAGGAACGAATGGCAAGACTACCATCGCCACATTATTATATAATATGTTCCGTAAGTTCGGTTTCAAGTGTGGTCTGCTCTCCACAGTATGCAACTATATCGAGGGCGAAGCACTGTCTACAAGTCATACTACCCCAGATGCCATTGAGCTTAACGAACTGTTGGAGCGCATGGCAGAGGCAGGATGCCAGTATGTTTTCATGGAGTGTAGCTCTCATGCCATTGCACAGAAGCGTATTGGCGGACTGAATTTCGCCGGTGGCATCTTCACTAACCTTACACGCGACCATCTTGACTATCATAAGACTTTTGAGAACTACCGTGATGCGAAAAAGGCGTTCTTCGACGCTCTACCGAAGTCGGCTTTTGCTATCACCAATGCTGATGATAAGAACGGTATGGTGATGGTGCAGAATACGAAAGCTACTGTTAAGACTTATTCCACTAAATCAATGGCTGACTTTAAGGCAAAGATCCTTGAATGTCATTTCGGTGGTATGTATCTTGAGATTGACGGTAGGGAGGTCGGCGTGCAGTTCATTGGAAAATTTAATGTGAGCAACTTATTAGCCGTTTATGGTGCTGCTATCATGTTGGGACAACAACCAGAAGATGTGCTTGTAGTGCTTAGTACGTTGAAAAGCGTGAGCGGCCGCCTCGACCCGGTACGCTCGCCGGAAGGGGTTACGGCAATTGTTGATTACGCCCACACTCCTGACGCTCTTGAGAATGTTTTGAAAGCTATACATGAGGTGCTTAACAAGAAAGGGCATGTCATTACGGTGTGTGGTGCCGGTGGCAACCGTGACAAGGGGAAACGTCCACTTATGGCGCAGGAGGCAGTTCGTCAGAGCGATAAGGTGATAATTACAAGTGATAATCCACGTTTTGAGGAACCGCAGGACATTATCAACGATATGTTGGCGGGTCTTAATGCGCAGCAGATGAAGAAAGTGGTGAGCATCGTTGACCGCAAAGAGGCTATACGCACGGCGTGTATGCTGGCGCAGAAAGGCGATGTGATACTCGTGGCTGGAAAGGGGCATGAGGACTATCAGGAGATAAAAGGTGTGAAACATCACTTTGATGATAAGGAAATTCTCCACGAGATTTTCGGTAATTAATACAATTAAATGTATCTATAATGTTATACTACCTCTTCCGCTTTTTGGATGATTTTGGTATCCCAGGGTCTCACTTGTGGGGCTACATATCTTTCCGCGCTCTTTTGGCTCTTATCCTGTCTCTCGTGATTTCGGCTTGGTTCGGGGAGAGGTTTATCAAGTATCTCAAGGGAAAGCAGATTACGGAGACGCAGCGTGATGCGAAGATTGATCCGTTCGGAATTAACAAAATCGGGGTGCCTTCTATGGGTGGTGTGATCATTATCGTCGCGCTCCTAGTTCCAGTGCTACTGCTCGGCAGGATGCGCAATATCTATCTTATATTGATGATAATCACCACAGTGTGGCTCGGTTTCCTCGGTGGTCTGGACGACTATATCAAGATTTTCCGCCATAACAAGGAGGGGCTACCAGGTAGGTTCAAGATAGTGGGGCAGGTGAGTATCGGTCTTATCGTGGGACTTATTCTCTGGAGCAGTCCTGATGCGAAAATCAACGAGAACATTATCGTCAATAAGACGTCGGATAAGGAGATAGTAGTGAAGCACCGTGCAGAAGCTACAAAATCGCTGAAAACCACAATACCGTTTGTTAAGGAACATAACCTTGACTATGCGCGTATCATGAGTTTTTGTGGCAGGTACAAGACGGCGGCAGGCTGGATTTTGTTTGTCGTAATGACTATCTTCGTTGTTACGGCGGTGTCCAACGGTGCTAACCTCAATGACGGAATGGATGGTATGTGTGCCGGTATCTCTGCCATAATTGGTGTGGTGCTTGGCATTTTCGCATACGTGAGCAGTCATATTGAATTTGCCGCATACCTTAATATAATGTATATACCAGGGTCACAGGAATTAGTTGTCTTTCTCTGTGCCTTCGTCGGCGCATTGGTGGGCTTTTTGTGGTACAACGCTTATCCCGCCCAGGTGTTTATGGGTGACACGGGGTCTCTGATGATCGGAGGTGTGATAGGCGTATGTGCTATTATAATCCACAAGGAACTGATGCTGCCCATTCTCTGCGGTATTTTCTTCGTGGAGAGCCTTAGCGTTATCATTCAGGTGTGGTACGCCAAGAGTGGTAATCGCAGGGGTATCAAGCAGAGGGTGTTCAAGCGTACACCGCTTCACGACACGTTCCGCACGAGGAACGAGCAACTTGATCCAGAGGCGAAATATGTTTTCAAAGGTCCGAAAAGTGTCGTTCACGAGTCTAAAATCACTATCAGGTTTTGGATTGTGACGATAATCCTTGCGGCATTGACGATAATAACTCTTAAAATTAGATGAAAGGAGAGGCTTAAATATGAAGATGATTGTTGTTTTAGGTGCTGGCGAAAGTGGCGCTGGTGCTGCTGTCTTAGCCAAGAAAGAGGGCTTCGACGTGTTCGTTTCTGACATGTCGAAAATTAAAGAAAAATACAAGAAAATGCTTGACGACCATGGGATAGAGTGGGAGGAAGGGCATCATACAGAGGAGAAAATCCTCAATGCTGATGAGATAATAAAAAGTCCAGGTGTTCCTTTGAATGCTCCGATGATTTTGAAATGTAAGGAGAAGGGTATTGGCATTATCAGTGAGATTGAGTTCGCCGGGCGGTACACTGACTCTAAGATGGTTTGCATTACGGGCAGTAACGGTAAGACTACCACTACCTCCTTGATTTATCATATCTTCAAGAGTGCGGGCTATGACGTGGGACTTGCGGGCAATATAGGCAACAGTCTTGCTTTGCAGGTGGCAGAATCTCCGCATAAATATTATGTTATCGAGCTCAGTTCTTTCCAACTCGACAATATGTATGGATTCCGTGCGAATATGGCCATCTTATTGAATATTACCCGTGACCACCTTGACAGGTAAGACTGTGAAATGCAGAATTATGTCGATGCTAAGATGAGGATTTTGCAGAATCAGACTAATGATGACTCGTTCATCTATTGGTACGATGATCCGATTATCCAGAAGGAACTAAAGAAATATGACATAAAGTCAGTGCAACTGCCATTCTCGGAACTGAAAAAGAATGGAGTTATCGGTTATATCGAACAAGGGCAATATAAGATTGAGGTGCCTACACCGTTCAACATGGAACAGGAGGAGCTCAGTCTTACGGGCAGGCATAATATTTACAATTCACTTGCTGCTGGTATTGCTTCTGATGTGGCTGGCATAAAGAAAGAGGTTATCCGTAAGAGCCTTAGCGATTTCCCTGGTGTGGAGCACCGCCTTGAGAAGGTTACTATGGTTGCTGGCGTACAGTATATCAATGATTCGAAAGCCACGAACGTGGATGCGTGCTGGTATGCCCTTGAAAGTATGAGGACGCCTGTTATCCTCATTATCGGTGGTACAGACAAGGGAAATGACTATAACAGCATTAAGGACCTTGTGAAAGAGAAATGTGTGGGTTTGGTTTATCTCGGTGCTGACAACACGAAATTGCATAATTTCTTTGATGGCATGGGCATCCCTGTGCGTGATACTCATAGTATGAAAGATTGTGTGGAGGCTTGCTATGATATGGCAAAGCCTGGCGACACTGTATTGTTAAGTCCTTGCTGTGCAAGTTTCGACCTGTTTAAGAACATGGAGGACCGTGGCGATCAGTTCAAGGAATTGGTGAGAAATCTTTGATAAGAGGGTATAAATAGAATATTAATTTAAACGATGGAAGAAGCGAAATTGACAGAAGCGAATACCGAAGAGAAAGTTGAGGGCGGCAGGTTCAAGGGCGACATGGTGATCTGGATTGTGTTTTTCCTTCTCTGTATCGTGAGCATAATCGAGGTTTTCAGCTCTTCAAGCGGCTTGGCATCCAAAAGCGGCAACTATCTCAAACCGATATTGAAGCATTGCTGGCTCTTGGTTGTCGGTGTTATTGCCATGATTTGCACTATGAACATTAAGTGCAAGTATTTCAAGGTTATAACTCCCTTTGCACTGTTCTTTTCGTTCATCGGTCTTATAGCGGTGCTTTGTCTCGGTGAGACTACCAACGGCTCGCAGCGTTGGCTATCGCTGTTGGGTATCCAGTTTCAACCGTCAGAATTGGCGAAGGGGGCGTTGATACTTGCCACTGTGCAGATATTGAGTGCCATGCAGACACCTAACGGTGCTGATAAGCGTGCTTTGAGGTACATTCTCATTGTATGTGCCTTTATCATACCGCTCATCATGCTTGAGAACCTCTCCACCGCCGCACTGCTTAGCTTAGTTGTGCTTTTGCTGATGTTCATAGGAAAAGTGCCGCTTGCTCAATTGGGCAAGCTGTTGGGTGCGGTGATGATTATAATCCTTTTCGTATTGGGTATGATAATGGTTGTCGGTAAGGACAAGACAGAGGTTGCTGTGAACGACAAAAAAAGTATGACGGAACAGGTGGAGAAAACCAAGGAGAGCTCTTTTAGCAAGATATTCCACCGTGCCGACACATGGAAGTCACGTATGGTGCATTTCCTTGATCATAAGGAAGTGCCACCAGAGGAGGTAGATATCAACGGCAAGGATATGCAGACGGCGCACTCGAAAATTGCTATTGTATCATCCAATCTCGTGGGTAAAGGACCGGGAAATTCTGTGGAGCGCGATTTCCTGCCGCAGGCGTTCTCTGATTTTATCTATGCGATAATCATCGAGGAAACGGGCATTGTGGGGGCTTTCGTCGTATGTTTTTTGTATATAATACTGCTCTTTCGCACGGCAACGATAGCTAACCGTTGTGTGAATACGTTCCCCGCATTGCTGATTATGGGTTTTTCTTTGCTGCTTGTAATTCAGGCAATGTTCAACATGGCAGTGGCAGTAGGGCTCGTGCCTGTAACAGGTCAACCATTACCTCTTATAAGTAAGGGAGGAACATCCACAATAGTAAACTGTGTGTATATCGGTGTTATCCTTAGCGTCAGCTACTCTGCAAAGAAAAAAGATGAGGAGGACAAAGAGGTAGCTCTCGAAACAATAACGGAATAAATACAGAGTTTTAATAGTATAATAACGGCATTTTTTGCATCATTTTCCATAATTTTCAAATCGGCACTGCAACTTTCGCAGTGTCGATTTCTTATTATGGTTATGCATCAATATTTGCATACGTTGCGTTTCTTTCTATAAATGCACGGCGTGGCTCTACATCATCACCCATGAGCATGGAGAATATCTCATCTGCCTCTGCAGCATTCTCTATTGTAACCTGTTTGAGAAGACGTGTCTCTGGATTCATTGTGGTGTCCCAAAGTTGCTCCGGGTTCATCTCTCCAAGACCTTTATATCGCTGTGTGTGGATGTTCTTGCCATCGTCAATGCCATCACCATACTTATCCAAGAATGCCTGTCGCTGCTGGTCGGTATAGCAATACTCCTTTGCCTTGTTCTTGTAGGTACAAAGGTAAAGCGGTGGAGTGGCGATGTACAGATGACCGTCTTGTATTACTTTCGGCATGAAACGATAGAACAGTGTCATTATCAATGTGTCGATATGTGAACCGTCTACATCGGCATCAGTCATAATGATTATCTTGTCATAACGTAACTTGTCAATGTTTGCTTCCTTGTCACCTTCACCGTCAACACCGAAGCGCACGCCTATACTCTGAATGATATTCATCACAGACTCACTCTCGAATACTTTGTGCCACATCACTTTTTCAACGTTAAGGATCTTACCTCTCAAAGGCAATATGGCTTGTGTGTAACGGTCACGCCCCTGTTTTGCCGAGCCGCCTGCGGAATCTCCCTCGACGAGGAATATCTCACATTCTTTCGGGTCTTTGTTTGAGCAGTCTGCCAACTTACCTGGCAGTCCTCCGCCCGTCATCGGGTTCTTCCTCTGTACGCTCTCACGTGCCTTACGTGCGGCGATACGTGCCGTTGCTGCAAGGATAACCTTATCGCAAATCAGTTTCGCCTCTTTCGGATGCTCCTCAAGGTAGTATGTAAGTGCTTCTGATACAGCCTGTCTTACTGCTCCCGTTACCTCACTGTTACCGAGTTTCGTCTTTGTCTGTCCCTCAAACTGTGGTTCGGCGACCTTGATTGAGATAACTGCCGTCAGTCCCTCACGGAAGTCCTCACCGGCAATCTCTATCTTTGCTTTCTCTATCTGCTTGGATATTGTTTGGTCGTTATCAGCATATTTCTTCAAGGTATTTGTCAACGCCATCCTGAAACCAACAAGATGTGTACCACCCTCAATGGTATTGATATTGTTCACATACGAGTGGATATTCTCACTGTAATCGGTGTTGTACATTATGGCGACCTCAATAGGCAGCCCCTGTTTCTCTGTTTTCAGATAAATGACATCATCAAACAGGTGGGTGCGGTGGCGGTCGACGTAACGCACAAACTCCTTTAAACCATCTTTGGCGTGGAACACTTCCTGACGTGTCTTGCCATCAATGTCAGGGCGCATGTCAGTAAGCGTAATTTTTATACCTGCGTTGAGGTATGCCAACTCACGCATACGTGTCGCTATGATATCGTATTTGTATTCGGTTGTAGTGAAAATACTGTTGTCAGGCCAAAACTGCTGACGGGTACCACGCTTGTCAGTTGTTCCTACCACCTTAACAGGATATAGAGGTATTCCCTTTTCATATTCCTGCTGGTAAATCTTACCGTCACGGAATACCTGAGAAATCATTCGTTTTGAAAGGGCGTTGACACACGATACTCCTACACCGTGCAGACCTCCTGACACCTTGTAAGAACCCTTGTCAAACTTTCCTCCTGCGTGCAATACCGTCATTACTACTTCCAAAGCTGACTTATGCAACTTCTTATGCTCGTCAACAGGTATGCCTCGACCATCATCCAAAACGGTGATGGAATTGTCCTCATTGATTGTTACCTCAATATTGGAGCAATAACCAGCCATTGCCTCGTCGATGGAGTTGTCAACAGTCTCGTTTACCAAGTGGTGCAGACCCTTCTCACTGATGTCTCCAATGTACATCGCAGGACGCTTGCGCACTGCCTCAAGGCCTTCAAGCACTTGAATGTTTCTGGCCGAGTAATTGCCCTCATTAATGTGATTTTCTGTCATCTTATTCTATTAATAGCGTGCAAAGGTACAAAAA
>JAJQAR010000235.1 GCA_021203705.1 Prevotella sp.
GTATATAAATTGATTAAATCATGAGAACTTTTGTTGACTCCTCTCCGAATTGGGAGATTACACGGACTGCGATTTTGCGGCCTGGACGTTTTTCAATTGAATGACTGCGGAAGTCATAAAGGGTTTCCCAAATATCCTCGTTGAATTCGAGACGCAATGTAGTTTGCGCTTTCTTCTTTGTGGATTTCGGAGCGGCGGAATTGAGACCTTTACGCCATGCGTCAAACTCCTTCTTTGTACCGCCACAGAAATGAATGCCACGCACGATAAACTGCTCTCCATTGTAATCATCATCAATTTCCCAATATGCAATGTCCTCAACGGAACGTGGCTTCACAACATCCTTAATCGGATCATAGATATCAAGTCCTTGTATCTCTATATGCACAGTTTCCCCTCCTTCGTCGTCAACAACAACGATATCTGGCTCACCGATAGTGATGAATGCACCAGCACCTTTATCTTTTTTCAGCAAACCATCCTGCATTAAGTCATCATGCATACGTACTTTGCTTACTGTAAACGTCCCGAAGTTGTAATCTTTCTCGTTTATGTTGTCTTCAAATGAAAAACCTAATAAACATAACCATGATGCGCCTTCATTCAGCGCAATGCCACGAAATTCCTTGATTGCCTCACTCACAGCCTGCTTGCTTACTGTACCGAATTTAGGTCCGATATGAAAGTAAGCCAACCTTTCCTTGTCATCCGCATCTTTGTAATATCCTTTGGCATTAAGATATGGATTGGCAACAGTCTCTATATTATAGAATATCGCCTGCTCGTTTTTGGCACCGTTACGGATTCCTGACGATTTTAAATGGGCAAATACTCGCTCAATGAAATTCTCAGCTTCGTTCTTCTCGTCAACACCGAGAGAATCTGGACTAACAACATTGAAACTTTGCAATGTTTCAACCGTAAAAGGTCCACTTACACGTATCTTTTTCTTGTCTTCTTTTGGTTGATCATACAATACTTCCTCCTCTGGATCCAAGTCATTAGCCAATGATTTCAACGTGATATGCGGCACTGTCTTATAAACGAAACCTTGTCTGATATTCCCATTCTCCTTATCATACAATTCATAATATGGAAATACTGCCGTTGTCAAACGTTTTTTTGCTATATTCAGAGCAATACGTGATGTATCAATGGTTATCCAACGACGCCCCCATTGCTCTGCCACGTATGCCGTCGTTCCACTTCCACACGTTGGGTCTAATACCAAATCTCCTGGGTCTGTCGCCATTAACATACACCTTCGAATAGCTTTTAGTGCTGTCTGGACTACATATAGTCTTTCTCCTATTTGATTCTGAGCAAAAGACACTGTGTCTGTCCAGAGAGAATTTAATTCCATCATCGGAAAATCGTCAAAATATCTTACATACCATAAATTACCTTTGGAAGAAACATCGACCCTTCGATTTTCAATCAATTTTGCAATCCCTTCTTTACTGGTCTTCCAACTCCCTTTTGATATTGTAAACGTTTTCCCCTTAAATGTTATAGGGAACCTTGCGTTATCTCCTCCAGATTGCGATGTAAGGTTATCAAGTTTATATAGCCTCGATCCTTTCGGTCTTTTTTCGTAATTAAATTTTTGATTGTTTGTTTTTTCCCATTCTACTATCGGCATACGAGTTCCATCCGACATTTCAATATTCTTATAGGTAGAAGTTGTTTTTCCACCAAAATCCTTAGAAAGAAACAGCTTGTTATATTTTAATTCGTCTTTGTTTTTGGCATACCATATTATATAATCTCCAACGCTTGCCGGAGCTAAAAGCTCTCCTGGACTACCTGCACTTGAAGTTTTTTGATAGAAGATTTGACTGACGAAATTCTCGCTCCCGAACACTTCATCCATAAGGCAGCGTAATAGATGCACATTGTCATCGGATATTTGCACGAAGCAGGAGCCAGATTCTGTAAGCAGTTCACGTGCAAGTACAAAGCGGTCACGTAGATAAGAAAGGTAACTGTGAATACCCAATTCCCATGTATCACGGAATGCTTTAATCATTTCAGGCTCACCAGTCAAAGATTCATCATTATCCTTAACATCACGATTATTGAGTTTCATTTGCCAATTTGAGCCATATTTGATACCGTAAGGAGGATCGATATAAATCATCTGTACTTTTCCTGCCATTCCCTCACGTTGAAGCAGCGAGTTCATTACCAACAGCGAATCCCCTTGTATCAGTCTGTTGCGCCAGTTATCATTATGCTTATAGTATTCGGTTATGCGCTCAATCTCATCTTCATAAATTGTTGGTGGCATTTCATTGCCAAACAAAGAAGCCATACCAGAGGCTTTTTCGTCTGTTTTTATGGCATATAGTTGATTGATAAGCATTTCAGGACTAATTTCCTCGTGGCGGTATAGAGAACGGGTGTCAACACGAAGATCGGATGACTGTGTGTCCTCGTTGTCGTTTTTGTATTTGTCAAGCCAATAAAGTTCAGGATCACGCCCACGATCAAATTCATGTTTGAACTGATTGTACTTACCTTCCTTTGACATGTTTTCAGCAGCCATTGTTTCCTCGCCGGCAAGTTCAGTTGTCGGAATGGATGCACGATGTTCCTCGTTATGCTTTATAGCACTTACAGGGTTTATATTTATATTCTTGTTGCTCATAGTGAGTTGATTTTTTCAATTAATAATGCTTTTATATTATCTATGTCAGAAATTTCTATGAAATCCCACTTGCCGTATGTATTGAGATTGTTGGCAGCACGAAGCCAATAATCCTGAGTGTATTTACGTTTCAGATCTTTATGTCCGAATTTATCATTGGAATAACCTGAAATCTCAATAATGAGATTTATCTCATTTCCGTTATCGGTTTTGACAACAGCAATGAAATCAGGAATATAACTATGCTCAGTAATGCCGTCAAGATATGGGATTTTGAAATCGAGAAAATGATTTTTCACATAGCGGACAACCTGCGGCAATTCCTCAAGTGTTTTTGCTGCTATCTGTTCCCAAGATGATGTGTCAGCCACAACATAGTTGACATGACTTTTCACAGTAGGATATACTTCTTTTGATGTTGCTCCATAAACATATCTTGTACTGCCCTCTGGATTATAATAATTGAGAATGGCTTTTATCTTATCCGACTCAGTGTTTGCCCGACGAATACCCTCATAAATTGAAGCAGCCGTTTCTTTCTGATTCCAGAATATCACCAATCTGCGCATCTCCTTGGAACCATCACCACCGATTATCTCAACTTGGGTATTATACCACTTCTCAACAATCCTCTTTAACTTCCCAAATAACTGAAATTCCCTACCCCTTTCATGGTCTGTAAAATACTGTTGAATTAATCTTTGATTAAGCACATAAGAGATTTGCTGTTTATTATGTAAATTGTTGAATTTGAAGTTAATATAATCTAACTATTCATCTTTATATTAGCGTTTTACAAAAAAATTTTCTACATTTGCTTGACAAAAAAATATGACTATAAAATAATGATGCAAAACAAATAATGGAAAACAACAACATAAGTCCAATATTGAATAATCCATACGAGGAACCTCAATGGCATTATGAGGCAACACTTGAAGGAAATCTTGATTATAATAAAGAACCTATAGAGGGAAGAAGACCGTATGCAGCAAACCTAACTGTAATACCCAATACACATGCTAACAATACTATTTT
>JAJQAR010000269.1 GCA_021203705.1 Prevotella sp.
GCCATATATCATTGTGGCATGAAAAAGATAAAAACTGAAACGTTATAATAAAATAAGGTGTGAGTGTTGTGCAAAATGACAAAAAAGTAGTAACTTTGTTGGCAATTATGAAAAAGAGTTTATTGTTGTGTGTGATATTGATAGCGACGTTGTTGGCAGGCTGTAAGGATGAGACGGTGACAACGGCGGAGCAGCAGGATGGTGTGGACACCATTCCTATGATGATTATGCAGATTAGGAAATGTGCAAAACTCTATACTGCGGAATATCAGGTGCACAAAATAATAACCCATGATGACCAGATGAGTCTGCAAGGTACATTTCTTCAGCAGAAGTTTGATATAAAACTCCCCATGTCATCGAGAAAAATCGCCATTCCAGTGGATGCTACGCTCAAGGCATATATAGATTTCAGTGATTTCACTGAGAAAAACATTGTTCAGAGAGATAACAAGATAGAGATAATACTCCCTGACCCCAAAGTGGAACTTACCGAGAGCCGCATAGACCACAATGAGATAAAGAGGTATGTTTCCCTGATGCGCTCCAATTTCACTGATGCGGAGTTGACCGACTATGAGAAACAAGGGCGTGCGGCAATACTCAACAGTGTGCCGAAGCTCGGCATTATAGACATGGCAATGGAGAGTGCTGCGCATACGCTGATACCGTTGATAAAACAGATGGGCTATGAGGAGGAGGATATCACGATAACATTCCGCAAGAAGTTCACCACAAACGATCTTCCGATTTTGTTGGACAGCAATACGATAGAAAATGCAGGAGAATAAGGGCGATAATGCAAAAAAAGGCAACACGTTTGCAAGGACATTCAGAAACTACAACAGGATACGTCTGTGCCTGTTGTTGATTGCCGTTATTGTCATTGCTGTCGCGGTGATATATGTAGTACGTTCATGCAAGGATGATACTATAAAGATTTTTTCAGATAACAAGATAAACGTAACTCCCACACAGGTGTTGGCGATGAAGGAAATAGGGGAGTGGGAGTTCCTTTCCATAGAGGATGAGGAGCTGGTTGACACTGTGAGGAAGGGATTTTTCAGTGATGATCACCTTATGCGTATATATTATGGTACGCTGCGACTCGGCTTTGACATGAAAAATGTAAGGGACAACTGGATTAAGGTTGACAAGGATACTATTAGTGTGGTTTTGCCGCAAATAGGACTGCTTGATGAGAGGTTCATCGATGAGGCACGCACGCAGTCATTCTTCGAGACTGGCTCATGGAGTGACAAGGCAAGGGAACAGATGTATCAAACTGCTTATAGAAAGATGAAGGAACGTTGCTTGACACAGGAAAATATCGCTACTGCAGAGAAAAACGCTAAATTGCAAATTTTCCGTATGCTCAAGGCGATGGGCTACGAGAACGTGAAGATCACTTTTGTTGATAAGGGCGAGGGACAATAAAGTAGAAGGGCATGGATATTATTCAACGTTTTTTTACTGAGTTCAGTTCGTTCCTTTGGGGATGGCCCATGATAATCCTCCTGCTTGGGACACATATTTTCCTCACTATCCGACTGGAATTTCCACAGCGCAAACTATGGACGGCAATAAAACTGTCAGTAAAGAAAGACAAAGGTGCAGACGGAGACGTGTCACAGTTTGGCGCATTGGTTACAGCCCTTGCCGCAACGATAGGTACAGGTAACATCATCGGTGTTGCTACGGCAGTTGCGTTGGGCGGACCAGGGGCAGTATTGTGGTGCTGGTTGACTGGTTTTTTCGGAATATCTACGAAATATGCGGAGGGTCTGCTTGCCATAAAATACCGTGTCAAGACGGAAGATGGTCGCACATTGGGCGGTCCGATGTATGCTCTTGAGCGGGGCTTAGGTTGGAAGAAGCTCGGTATCTTATTTGCAATATTCACGGCAATAGCGGCATTCGGCATCGGTAATACAGTACAGGCAAATGCCATAGCGACACTTACATATGAGAGCTACAGTGTTTCACCATATATTACTGGTATAGTGATATGCATTCTTGTTGGAATGGTGATTATCGGGGGAATAAAGAGCATAGCAAAGGTTTGCACCATGTTAGTTCCTTTCATGTCATTCTTTTATATTATAGGTTGTATAGTAATTTTGTTCATAAATCACGAATATTTGTGGTCGGCAATAAGTCTGATATGTGAGTCGGCTGTCGCTCCAAAAGCGGCAGGAGGTGGCCTTGCAGGTGGAATGATAATGCTTGCCACCCGTTATGGTATAGCACGAGGCCTTTTCTCAAATGAGTCGGGAATGGGTTCGGCTCCTATTGTTGCAGCCGCCGCAAAGACACGTAACCCCGTGCGCCAGGCTTTGGTGTCGGCATCAGGCACGTTTTGGGATACAGTTGTTATCTGTGCTCTTACGGGTATTGTAATTGTCAGCAGTATTATCGCATACCCTGACATCAGTTATGAGAATGGTGCGACACTAACCAAAATGGCATTCAGTAAGATACCTGTTATAGGTACGCCTTTACTCACATTCGGTTTGTTGACATTCGCATTCAGTACTATTCTTGGTTGGGAAATCTATGGTGAGCGTGCGGTGGAATATATGAAAGGCAGGAAGTGGACATTAGGCTACCGTATTATATATGTCATCGCCATATTTGTAGGCAGTGTGATGAGTCTTGATATTGTATGGAACATAGCCGATTGCATGAATGCTCTTATGGCGATACCTAACTTGCTTTCGCTGCTTTTCCTCAGTGGGGTGATAGTGCGTGAGACACGGAAATATCTTTGGCAGAACAAACTTGACATGGATATGGATGAAGGGGATAATTTAGATGAATAGGCAGAACAAGCCGGCAAGGATAAACAAAATTCCTACTATTATATTCATCCATTTCTGGAATTTATCCATACGCTCACTCATAAGTGATGTACTGCTCAATCCGTAGGCGACACCCCAGGCGAGAAGGACTGTCGGTATGGCTGTGGCGATGGCAAATACCACTGGCAGGGCATATCCAACTGTTGCTCTGGCTGACATCGGCAGAAGAATGCAGAAATATACTATTGCGCTTTCTGGACAGAACGACAGGGCAAGAACAATGCCAAGAAGCAGACAACTTGCATAACTGTTAGCATTCCGCTTTGTCTCGATATTATGACAATGTGTATGCCTGTGTACTAATTGGTTTAAGAGGAAATAAAGACCTACTATAATGAGGAACGGAGTGAGCAATCGTTCGCCCCATTCACTGAACAAGGTGCTCAAATTCATCATTTCCGCACCGTTGTGCAATATTAGGAGAAGAAATATGCCCAACAGCGAGTATGCTAATACTCGCCCTAAAGTATAGAACAGACTGTTAAGAAACACTTTCCTGCGGTCGTGTGCATCTTTCGCAATATATCCCAGAGCAGCAAAATTCGTTGCCAAGATACATGGATGCATTACGATAATTACACCGAGCAGGAATGCTGTCAGTATGGGTAAATGTGTATTGTTTATTATATCTTGTATGAAATTCATCTTGTTCTGTGTGCAGCTTATCCTTATCTTATGCAAATTTAATGCATGTTTGCCAATGCACAAAATAAAAAAACTTAAATAGATAAGCAAAAAAAAGGCATATCTTATAGAGCTTATCAAAAATTAAAGTTAGCATATCAAAATATATAGTTGGGATAATGT
>JAJQAR010000166.1 GCA_021203705.1 Prevotella sp.
AGGTTATAATGTTTGACGGTTTCATCAAGGTTTATGGTGAGTCGGCATATGATGATGACAATGGTAAGGAAGAGACTTTAATATGCTGCCGACGATGACCGAAGGCGAGACACTCGAATATAAGGAGACTGTGGCTACGCAGCGTTTCAGCCAAGGTCCGGCGCGATATACAGAGGCAAGTTTGGTACACAAACTTGAGGAACTCGGTATCGGTCGTCCATCAACATACGCCCCGATAATCAGTACTATCCAGCAGAGGGAGTACGTTCAGAAGGGTGACAAGAAAGGTGAGTCTCGTATTTACACTATCGATACGTTGCATAATGGTAAGATAACAAGCAAGACAAAGAGTGAGACGGTAGGAAATGAGAAAGGAAAACTTGTTCCGACAGATGTAGGAACGGTGGTAAATGATTTCCTTGTGAAATATTTCCCGAATATCATGGACTACAATTTTACGGCTAAAGTGGAGAATGAGTTTGACTCTATCGCTGAGGGCGAGTCGCTCTGGTCGGATATGATAAAGAATTTTTACGCTAAGTTTGAACCTATTGTTGAGAATACTATTAACGCTCGTGAGGAACACAAGGTGGGAGAGCGTGAGCTTGGTATTGACCCGATAAGTGGCAGACCAGTGTATGTGAAGATAGGCCGTTTCGGTCCTGTTGTTCAGATAGGTAAGGCTGACGATAAGGAGAAACCACGCTTTGCGCAAATGCCTGCTGATAAGAGTATTGGCACGATAACTCTTGACGAGGCTTTGGAACTGTTCAAGTTGCCACGTACAGTAGGCGAGTTTGAGGGATCACCAGTGGTGATTGGTGTTGGAAAATATGGCCCGTATGTTATGCACGACCGTAAATACGTTTCTATTCCAAAGACGGAAGACCCAATGACCTTGACACTTGAAACTGCGATAAAACTGATATTGAACAAGCGCAACCAGGAGACGCAGCGTCACATAAAAGCTTTTCAGGAAGATCCTAAACTTGAGGTGATGAACGGGCGTTACGGCCCTTATATCTGTTATGATGGGAAGAACTATCGCCTTCCGAAGAATTTGCATGGTAAGGCAGCAGAACTCACCCTTGAGGAGTGTATGGAAATAATCAACAACTCCAAGAAGAAGTAAAACGATGAACAGGATAATCATCGTAGGATATATGGGTGCGGGCAAGACCACTGTCGGTAAGGCTCTCGCAAAGGAATTGGGCGTGCAGTTCTATGACCTTGACTGGTATATCGAAGAAAGGATGCGCAAGACAATACCACAATTGTTTGCCGAGCGTGGGGAGGAGGGTTTCCGGAAGGTGGAGCATAACATTCTCCATGAGGTGGCAGAGTTTGAGGATGTGGTGATAAGTTGCGGCGGTGGCACTCCTTGTTTCTTCGACAATATGGATTATTTGAATGGGCAGGGAGAGACTGTTTATCTGCAAAGTACACCCGATGTGCTTTATCAACATCTGAAAATGGGTAAGGTGGAGCGCCCTCTGCTGAAAGATAAGACTGCGGAGGAGATGAAAGACTTTATTGCTGAACAGCTTGCCGCCCGTGAACAGTATTATTTGAAAGCAAAACACGTTTTAGACGTGACACTGCTTGACAGCTATGGCAAAGTAAAAATCTCCGTGGAACGCCTGCGGACTATGCTTAACGTATAACCTTAAAAAATTTACTCACGATGAAGAAATGGACAATAGAAGACTCGAATGAGCTTTACAACCTTAGCGGTTGGGGAACATCTTTCTTTGGTATCAATGAGAAGGGTGACGTGTATGTTACCCCTAAGAAAGATGGCGTGAAGATAGACCTTAATGACGTTATCGACGAACTTTCCCTGCGTGACATCAATACGCCCGTGCTGCTCCGTTTTCCTGATATCCTTGACAGTAGGATTGAGAAGACTTGGAGCTGTTTCAAGGAGGCGGCAGAGGAATATAACTTTAAAGGTGAGAATTTTATTGTCTATCCTATCAAGGTCAACCAGATGCAACCTGTCGTGGAGGAGATAATCAGTCATGGTCAGAAGTTCAACCTCGGCTTGGAGGCTGGTTCAAAACCGGAACTTCACGCTGTGATTGCCGTGCAAAGCCAGAACGACCCTTTGATAATATGCAACGGTTATAAAGACCAGAGTTATATAGAACTCGCTCTGTTGGCTCAAAAGATGGGTAAGAGGATATTCATCGTGGTGGAAAAACTTAATGAACTTGAAACCATTGCGCGGGCAGCGAAGAAATTGGGCGTTCAACCTAATCTCGGCATCCGTATAAAACTTGCTTCTTCGGGTAGTGGCAAGTGGGAGGAAAGCGGCGGCGATGCCAGCAAGTTCGGACTTACCAGCTCGGAACTCCTTCATGCCCTTGAGATACTGGAGAAGAAAGAGATGACCGACTGCTTGAAAATGATACATTTCCATATTGGCAGTCAGGTAACGAAAATACGCCGTATTCAGACTGCCCTTCGGGAGGCCTCCCATTTCTATATACAGCTTCATAAGTTGGGCTACAACGTTGAGTTTGTTGACTGTGGTGGTGGTCTTGGTGTGGATTACGATGGAACTCGCTCTCCTAACAGTGAGAGTAGTGTGAACTATTCGATACAGGAATATGTCAACGACTGTATCTCCACTTTTGTTGAGGCTGCTGACCTGAATGGAATAAAGCACCCTAACATAATCACAGAAAGCGGTCGTTCTCTTTCGGCCCATCACTCTATACTTGTTATTGATGTACTTGAGACGGCATCATTGCCTGAGATGGATGATGATTTTGAGCCTAATGAAAATTCCCATCCTTTGGTGAAAGACCTGTTTGAGATTTTGGAAAACGTAAATGTCCGTACAATGTTGGAGGACTGGCATGATGCCCAGCAGATACGTGAGGAAGCTCTTGACTTGTTCAGTCATGGTATCGTTGACTTGCAGACTCGTGCGGAAATAGAGCAGATGTATTGGAGTCTTTGTCGTGAGGTTTACTCATTGGTGAAAAACCTAAAGCATAAGCCGGAGGAGTTGAAGAGTCTTGAAAAGTTACTTGCTGATAAATATTTCTGCAATTTCTCTCTTTTCCAGTCGCTTACTGATGTTTGGGCTGTTGACCAGGTATTTCCTATAATGCCGTTGCAACGTCTTGATGAGAGGCCTACACGCATTGCCACACTCCATGATATCACCTGCGACAGTGATGGTAAGATAGTAAACTATGTTACAAACCGCCATATTTCGCATTTCCTCCCTGTACATGCGCTTCGCAAGAATGAGCCTTATTACCTCGGTGTATTCCTTGTAGGGGCTTACCAGGAAATCTTGGGCGATATGCACAATTTATTTGGTGTTACCAATGCGGCTCACATCACTGTTAAGGACGGCACATATCATATCGATCAGATTATCGATGGAGAGACGGTTGCAGAGGTGCTTCAGTATGTGCAGTACAACCCGAAGAAGTTGGTTAGACAACTTGAGATGTGGGTTACTAAGAGTGTCCGTCAGGGAAAGATTACTCTTGAGGAGGGTAAGGAATTTCTTTCCAACTACCGTTCTGGCCTGTATGGATATACTTATTTGGAGTAAAAGGGTATTTGTTCTAAGATTAGATACAGGTACAAAAACAAGGATATGGAAAAGCAGAAAGTTACCGTAGTGAAGGTTGGCGGTGCAG
>JAJQAR010000087.1 GCA_021203705.1 Prevotella sp.
ATTATGATGTTGTGTCCGCCGGCAGCAGCCACCTCCATAGCCCTCTTTACGTTATCCTGCCCCTTTACGTCCTCGAAATCGAAAGCAAAACTGTATTGTTGCTCGTAAAACTCCTTCCTCGTGTCAACGAATGTCGGTTCCACATTCTTCTCTCCGTTCAGAAAATTAATAACCTCAAGGAGGTTGTCCATGCCATATACATCGAGGTTGTTCACCACAGCCGCCTCCCTGACATTCTGCTTGGGTACTATCAAGCCCTTGAATTTCTCTTTCCTTGCCCGGATAGCTATAGGGAGTGCGCCCCTTATCGGTTGTATCTTACCGTCAAGACCGAGTTCACCGACAAGCATGTAACTTGAAAGCATATCAGGCTTCACCTTTTCCATGGCAGCGAGAATGCCAATGGCAAGCGGCAGGTCATAACCACTGCCTTCCTTGCGCAGGTCGGCAGGCGCCATGTTGACAGTAATGTCTGCGGTAGGAAATTTGATGTCGTTGTTTTGCAGGGCTGCCACGATACGGTCATGACTCTCCTTAACAGCGCTGTCAGCAAGTCCTGTGAGGTGATACATGATACCTCTGGCTATGCTCACTTCCACTGTTACGGTAGTTACCTCAAGTCCGTTCACTGCGGCGCAGAATGTTTTGGCAAGCATAATTCTGGTTAGTTAAGTAGGTTTTTCAGTTTTGTCTCTATTTCCTTTGCATCCAATCCTCGTTCTATCACGTGACCTTGTGCGTTGTAGATGATGTTGTCGGGAACATACCCTAATCCGAATTTTTCAAGAAGAGGACTGTCGAACATCAACTGGTCGCATATTGTAGCTGTGGTAGTGGAGTCGTTTTTCATATTCTGTTTACAGATATGCTTGCTTGGGTCGAGGTTTATGGCAAACAAAACGAGTTGGTTATTATAATCGTTTTTCATGCGGGCAAGTTTGTCGCGGATAGTCCTGCTCTCATAGTTCCAAGATGCCCATGTATATACTACCGATACCTTGCCTTTCAATAGCGAGTTTGTTACGTTCTTCCCCTCAATGTCTATGGCAGAGAAAGAGGGAATACTTGTGCCAGAATCACTGTTCTTTTTAAACTTTATATAGCGGATAAAACGTGCTATGTTATCGTTGTTCGGTTGTGCATTGTGTAATGTCTCAGCTAATTTGAGCGATTTGTCAATATCCAACTTGTCGCTTGTGGTTAAGATTTTCGTGAGTACATATACTGCGGCTAATGATTTCGGGTTGTCGCTAATGAACTGTTCGGCAAATTTCATCACATCCAGTGGTGACGCTTTCGCAATCTGCTTGCGGAAACCGTTCATGAGTTCGTTCTCCTTCGTTCCCTTTACCTCTATTTCTTTCAGGTGTGAGGCGTCACCTTTAATGGTTACTGACTTGCCCGACTGTGCAAATACCGGCTGTTCGGAGAAGTTGGGAAATACGATGACAAGAGTACCCTTTCCCCCGCACCGTGTCTGGTACGAGAAACGTCCCCCCTCTACTTTTATCGTGTCGATACCGTCGAACACACCGTCGGGGCTATAGATAAAAAACTCACCTTGGTTGAGGTTGAGTAAGCGGCCTTCCAACTTGAAATAACCGCTGCGGGAGCCGCAGGAAACCAAAACCAAGGTGAGAGAGACAATATACAGCAATCGCTTCATTGTCAGCGATGTTTATTTGCTTACATTTGCAAGTTCAAGGTCATTGTTTGCGTAATCTGTCAATGATGAGTCTTTCTGCAATGCGCTGCTTAAATATGTTGCTGCTGCACTGTTGTCACCCTGACGAGCTGCAAGGATAGCCTGCAGATAGTCGGTCATACCATCACCATCAGAGATGCTACTCAATGTTGAAGATGCTCCTGAATAGTTCTGGTTGAGAATCTGTGCCAATGCTGTGGTGTTGCAGTTGTAACCGCTCAAATTCTCCTCTGCAGCTGCATAGTCACCCTGAGCGAGTTTCAAAGAACCGAGAACCTTCTTGTAGCAGTCAGCGTCTGTTGCCTTAGCAACGTATGTCTCTGCGTCGCTGATGTTGCCTTCCTTAAGAGCAACCAAGCCAAGGTTTGCATTAGCCTCTGCGCATGAGCCATTGATACTCAATGCTTTGCTCAGATATTTCTCTGCCTCACCGTCGTTACCCTTCTCAAACTCAAGAGCGCCAACGTTGTTGTATGCACGGTAGTCATTAGGATAGATGCTTGTTGCCTTCTTGTAGATTTCCTCCTTAGCGTCGATATCGTCAACCAATGAGGCAGCATAAAGCAATTCGTCGAGACTGAGAACAGTCGGGTCGTCTTTCAACTGTGCCATAATCTGTTCATCGCTTCTGCCAATCAGGTTATAGTTGACAATTAAGCGTGCACGACGAAGTTCTGGCAGGATGCCGTCAGCGAGCTCTTTGAAACCTTCGGAGATGTTGCGGATTTGCTGCTCACGCTCTTCCGGGTCCTGATACATAGAGAGAACGCGGAGGATAACTTCCTTGTCCTGGATGTCAGAAGCCTCAACGAGTTTCTGGAAGCCTTCCCAGTCCTCTGCAGTATATTTAGCTGTAACATCAGCGTCCAAAGAGATGCTCTTCAACTGCTTGTTGACATAGTCTTTGGAAACATCCTGACGTTTGTTGGCAAGTTTCTCATTGAAGTCATATTTACCATCAGGTGAAGCGTATGCAGAAACTTCGATGTTTGTAAGGCTCAAAGTCTCCTGATCGTCGTTAATCTTTTTGAGCATGTCAACAAACTCTGTTACGGAGTTGCCAGTCAACTCGCTCTTGCGGATTTGTGCCTGGTTGATCAAGAACATAATCTGATTAGCTTGAACTTGTTCTCTTACACGCTTGAAAGTATCAGGAATGATGCAAGCACCACTTGCAGAAAGTGTTTTCTTGTAAAGCTCTGATGTGGCGATTACACCGTCTGCTACCTTAACGGCAGGTATTGATACGCTCTTACTACCTACGGTAGCATCGAAAGTCAGGTAAAGCTCACTCTTCTGCATCTCTGGTATATAGTTGTAGAGATTTCTCATAGTGTAGTTTCCACCCAATTTGTAGTTGATAGTCTGACCGTTGCCAGTGGCTTTCTCGCCCTGGAATGTAGCTGACTGACCCTGTGTAGCTCCGCCTTCATAGCGCAACTCTGGCGTTACTGTAACAGTAGCCTTCTTTTTCATGTACTTCTCTGGGAATGTCCCATTGATAGTTGCTGCAACTTGTCCGCCCTTTGATTCTAATGGATTAGGGGTGACATTGAAATTGTCAGCAGACAGCTCACCTAATTTAGATGAACATGATGACAGTGCTATCACTGCTATTGCTGACAAGATTAAAAATAGATTCTTTTTCATAATTAAGGATGTTTGAATGTTTGTACCGCGAGTGGGACTCGAACCCACACAGCCATTACTGGCCAAGGGATTTTAAGTCCCTCGTGTCTACCAATTCCACCATTGCGGCATTGTCTGTGCGGAGCATAACTCCTTGTTTTTCAGTATTTTATTTGAGTTTATACAACTCATTTTTTCAAAGTTAAACATCAAAAATACGGCGTTTTTACACTCCAAGCCATTGCAAAGATATATTTATTTTTTGAAAAATCAAATATATTTACACATTTTAATACTATATCATAAAATTATT
>JAJQAR010000002.1 GCA_021203705.1 Prevotella sp.
TTATGCACAGCCAAGGCTTGACCAGCCGCATAGCGAGCTACAGGGCGGAGGCTCTAACGGTGGACGACCTTGAGCAGGCTCTTCAGCTCACCGACAAGGCGGAGATAGCGGACGAGAGCCCGCTCCTTCAGGGCATCATACGCTTCAGCGGTGAGACGGTGAAGGAGATAATGACCCCTCGTGTTGACCTTGTGGACATAGACATAAGCGCCGACTTCAGCGAGGTGCTAAGCTGCGTGACAGAGAAGGGCTACTCTCGCATACCCGTCTTCTCCAGCTCCGAGGACAACATCAAGGGCGTGCTTTACACCAAAGACCTTCTGCCCCACACGGGCAAGCCTGCCGACTTCCAGTGGCAGAGGCTCATAAGGCAGCCTTACTTCGTGCCTGAGACCAAGATGATAGACGACCTCTTGCACGACTTCCAGAAGAACAAGGTGCATATCGCCATCGTGGTGGACGAGTTCGGAGGGACGAGCGGAATAGTGACGATGGAGGACATACTGGAGGAGATAGTGGGCGAGATCAACGACGAGTACGACGAGCTGAAGAAGCCCTTCATACGCCTTAACCAGCGCACCTACATCTTCGAGGGGAAGTGCCTGCTGGTTGACCTCTCACGCATCCTCTCCCTGCCCGACGACTTCTTCGAGCCTGCCGCAGGGGACGCTGACACGCTTGCGGGGCTGCTGCTTGAGATAAAGGGAGAGTTCCCCAAGCCGCACGAGCGCATAGCCTACCGCCACCTCACCTTCGAGGTGATGGAGATGGACCAAAGGCGTATCGTCAGCGTGAAAATCATCGTGGGCAATAGCGAGCCTTAAAGGATTTATGGCTATCTTCGCGCCTGTTATCTGAAGAAGTGATATGGTTGAGTTCCTATGCCTTGGCAGCGGTAGCAGCGGTAACTGCTACTTACTCAGGACGGAGAGCCACGCCCTTCTCATCGACGCAGGCATAAACATAAAGACAATAAGGCAAATACTTGACGAGAACGGCTTCTCGCTCTCTCAGATAGAGGCGGTGCTCGTCACACACGACCATGCCGACCACATTAAGGCTGTGGGCAACCTCGCCAACGACTTCGACAAGCCCGTCTACGCCACCGAGAAGGTGCACGAGGGGATGAACCGCAACTACTGTATGACAAGCAAGCTCACGCCCCTGCACCAGCGATACATCAACAAAGGTGCCCGCACACACATAGCAGGCTTCAGCGTAACGCCCTTCGAGGTGAGCCACGACAGCACGGACTGCGTGGGCTACCGCCTCGAGGCGGAAGGGGTGACCTTCTGCATCGTTACTGACTGCGGAGAAGTAACACCCAACGTGGAGCGTGCCATAGGCGAAGCGCAATACCTTGTCATCGAGGCGAACCACGAGGAGGACATGCTGCGCAAGGGAAGCTACCCGCAGTTCCTCAAAGACCGCATAAGCAGCTCACGGGGGCACCTGAGCAACAGCTCCTGCGCAATGGCTCTCGCCAAGTTCGCCACGCCACGTCTGCGCCACGTGTGGCTCTGCCACCTCAGCGAGGATAATAACCACCCCGAGCTTGCCCGCAAGACCGTGGAGCGCATCCTCCGTGACCACGGCATCATCCCTGGCGTTGAGTTCGAGCTTGACGTGCTGAAGAGGAAGACCCCGAGCAAGGTCTTCCAGCTGCAAGGGTAAATTATTCCTTCATTTCCTTGCTTGTTGCTTTCGCTTGCACTACCTTTGCACCCGAAACGGAAGCGTCCTTAGCTCAGTTGGTAGAGCAGCTGACTCTTAATCAGCGGGTCCAGGGTTCGAGCCCCTGAGGGCGTACAAAGCGAAGGGAGCGTCACACACGCTCCCTTTTCGTATTAGAACAGCCCGAAGAGGATGCCGTCTATCTGCTCGGTTACGCTTAGGAAGTCCTTCGAGGAGAGGGCGAACTGGTAGCGGTCCACGTCTATGATGATGTGCTTGCCTGGGTAGTGCGCTATCCACTCCTCGTAGAGGTCGCCCAAGCCTTGCAGGTAGCCGAGGCTAATGCCCTGCTCGTAGCTTCTGCCTCGCTGCTGTATGCGCTTGGCGAGGGTGGCTACGCTGCCACGGAGGTAGATGAGCAGGTCGGGCAGGGGCAGGCGGTCGGTGAGGAGGTTGAAGAGCTGCACGTAGCAGTCGTAGTCACGCTGGCTCATCAGCTGCCTCTGCCTCAGGTTGCGGGCGAAGACGTGAGCGTCCTCGTAGATGGTGCGGTCTTGTATGACGTAGCCTCCCGTGCGCCCTATCTCTGAGGCGTCCCTTAGCCGCTTGGAGAGGAAATGCACCTGAGTGTTGAAGCTCCAGCGGGGCATGTCTGCGTAGTAGTCAGCGAGATAGGGGTTGTCCCCCGTCTCGAAGTAAGGTGTCCATCCGTACGCCTTTGCGAGCATACGAGTGAGGGTGGTCTTGCCGCTCCCTATGTTTCCTGATACCGCTATGTGCATTGCTCTCAAGCTTTTATGGTTTCTAAAGGGGGAAGAGACCGCTCACCAGCGGGTCAACCTTGTCGAGTATCTGCCTGAGGTCGGCAGCGTTGTGCTGAAAGTCGAGACCGCTAACGTCTATGGTCAGCACCCTGCCTGGGTATATTTCGTTGACGAAGCGGTCATACAGGGCGTTCAGCCCTTGCAAGTAGTCTATGCTGATGCCCTGCTCATAGTCTCGTCCACGCCTGCCTATCTGCGCCACGAGGTGGGCTATGTCCGCCCTGAGGTAGACGGTTAGGTCGGGCAGGCGCAGCTGCCTTTGCATTTGCTCGAAGAGGGAGATTACGGTCTGGTAGTCACGCCACGCAAGGTTGCCCATCCTCATGTTGTTCTCCACGAAGACGCTCACGCCCTCCCAGATGGAGCGGTCTTGCACCACGTTAGTCTCCACCGCGGCTATCTCAAGGGCTTGGCGGAAGCGTTCCTTAAGGAAGTAGACCTCAAGGTTGAACGCCCAGCGGGGGATGTCACTGTAATAGTCGGAGAGATAAGGGTTGTCGATGACTGGTTCCAGCTTCGCCTGCCAGCCATAGTGCTTGGCGAGCAGGCGTGTGAGTGTTGTCTTCCCTGAGCCGATGTTACCAGATACTACTATGTGCATAGGGCTGCCTCCTTTCTTTGTGTCGTGGGGCAAAGGTAACAAATTGCTATGCTTTAGCCTAATGTTTCGTTATAATTGTTAACTTCGCCCCCGAACTATGAACCTTTACGACACTTTAAGCTCTATCATCACCACCGTCGACGACTTCCTTTGGGGCTGGCCGATGATAGTGCTTCTGCTCGGCACACACCTCTACCTCACATTCCGCCTCAGCTTCCCTCAGCGTCATCTGCTCAGAGCCATACGCCTTAGCATAAGCAAGGACGAGGGGGCGAGCGGCGACGTGTCTCAGTTCGGTGCCCTCGCCACCTCGTTGGCTGCAACGATAGGCACGGGCAACATCGTGGGGGTAGCTACAGCCGTGGCTCTTGGAGGTCCAGGGGCAGTGATGTGGTGCTGGCTTACTGGTGTCTTCGGCATAAGCACCAAGTACGCGGAGGCATTGCTCTCGGTCAAGTACAGGGAGCGCACGAAGGACGGCAGGACGGTGGGCGGACCGATGTACGTGCTTCAGAACGCCCTGCACTGCCGCTGGGGAGGCAT
>JAJQAR010000372.1 GCA_021203705.1 Prevotella sp.
CCTCAGCACTGTACCGCGCCCCAGGTGAGGTGATCACATCAACGCTCTTGATCTCTGTTGACGACAGGCGTTGCAACTCATTGCTGTCATTCACCTTCTTGCCGTTTATGTATATTATCGGTGCTCCTTTGCCAAAAACGGTGAATGTACCGCCATCCCCAGATACTCTCGGTATTTGTTTAAGCACATCTGCTGCCGTGCCGAGATCGCTGAGCAATGTGCCAAGCACCTGCGTGGTATATCCTTCTGGTGTGAGACGTGTCATCGGACGGTCTGACTTCACCGTCACGCCTTGTATCATTATCGCATCTGGCGTCATCATCACCCTTCCCATGTCTCCTACATTGGCTGTGCGGACATACGGCTTATATCCCACACTGCTGATACGCACGATTACCTTCTTCCGCTCACACGGTATCACAAAACGCCCTGACTCGTTACTCACGCCGCCTGTTATAAACGAACTGTCTCGCTCGCTCAACAAAGAGATATTTGCATATATCACTGGCTTGCCTATCGAATCTACAACAACACCAGTCAGTTTGCTTTTCTCTTTCTGCGTACATTCTATGAATATGTTGTCGCCATCTATTGTCAGGCGCATCGGATAAAATCCTATCACCTGCCTTATAGCATCAAGTACATCTTTCTTCTGCACAGAGGTAGTTACGGTGAAGTCCTCCAACTCGTTGAAAATGAAATTCACCTTGTAGGTTTTCGAATGCTTCGAGATTGTTGTCAGTGCCTCCGCAAGAGACACGTTGCGGAAATTCTGCGTGATACGCTGCGCGTGGGTGGCTGTAACGAAAAGGCATGACAATAGCATTATTAAAAACTTTTTCATGGTTTGCCCTCCCTACTCTATGGTTATCGTTTCATCCAGACGACTTACACGGAAATTCTCAAAATGTCCCAACATCTCTACAACATCATCTATCGTCATGTCGCTGTCAAGATTAAGGTACAGACGGATATGCTTAGCCTTGTCGCTGTTGTAAACCACACTGACACCATACTTAGCGGAAACGTCTTCCATTATCGTCTGCAACTCCACATTGTCATAAACAATAGGTTTCGCTGAGACTGTGTCGGTTTTCTCTTTCTCTACTACTGTTTCCTCTGCCTCAACTGCCTCTTTATCATCAACGGTCGTCTCCTCAACAGCATCTGCCTTTCGGTTGTTGTTCACCACCCTCACGGTAGCGAATGATAATCCTGATATAAGCAATATCCCAATGCAGGCAACTGCCACGTTTTTCCTGATACTCCAACCATGCCATCCTTGCCAATGGGAATGTATTCTCATTCCCTGCATTTCCGCAAATCTGTTCCATTCCTCGCCAACATCTGGAACGGCAACTTCATTGTCGTCCTTCCCAGCAGCCATCGCCTGTCGTGCTTCCACGAGAATGTCGTAATACTCCCTGCTCTCCTTGTCAGAAAGCATCTCGCTGATCTGCTCCTCGCTGTACTTTTCTGGATGCTTCACCAGGTCGAGAAGCGTTTCCAATTTTTTGTCTGTATTCATAATAATGTCTGTTTTTCTTTTTAATCCTGCTCCTTACCAAACTTCTCCCTCAACGCTCTTAATGCTTTCACGATGTGTTTGTTTACGGCGGCGACACTCACTCCCTGCATTTCCGCAGCCTCTTTGTATGACTTCCCCTCGTCATAACAGAGTTTGAATATTCTGCTTGTCTGTTCTGTCATTCCGTTGTCAATAAACTCTCGCATTCTCTTCAGCCGTTCCTCCTCTGCTGTCGGTAGCGTAAGGGAAACCTTATCGTCAAGTGGATAAAGCCGCAACAACCTCTCATGCAACTTCTTCTTGCTTATCACATTAAGACAGGCATTGCGCACGCAGATTATAAGAAAGCCTTCCTCATCGCCCTCACGCAACACCACACTGCCATCGCAGATTTTCGCAAACACTCCGCTCACGACGTCCTTGCTCTCCTCCTCATCTCTCAACAACGAGAAAGCAGTGCGGTACATCCTAACGTAATGCCTCTTGAAAAGCCCCTCAATGGCAGCATCCCTCTCCTGTCTCATGTCACCTGTTTATTATGAATACAAACAAAATCACTATTCAATTACCCCTAAATTAATAATTTTTCATTCTTCATTTCCCCTTACCCGTAGGCAACTCTTCATTCTTCACTCTTAACTCCACACATTCGGCTTGCCGCATCGAATTCTTAACTCTTAATTCTTAATTTGCGAAGCACTGGCACACAGCCATTCCCATATTGCCATTATCTTTATCTCATAGCCTTCAGCAGACGTAACCGTACCTGACTCATGATCGGTTATTATATAGATATCACTGCATTTTGCCGCCTTTGCCGCTGCAACAGCCCCACGTATCTCCCTTTTTCGTGTCTTTTCATTCTCCATAGTGTATGTTACCTGATAAACGGCTCTCGCTATATTGCCATCGCATACTATAAAGTCCGCCTCAGCAGTCCTGTCCGCATAATAATATACATCCTGACTGACAGATACTGCCCTTCTGCGCAACTCAAGATAAACTATCGTCTCCATTCTCCACCCGACATTCTCATTCGCGAAGGCATTAGCCCTGTTGTTCATCATCGCGACATCTATGGCATAACACTTTTGTCCTACCGCACGCACACGACTTTTAGGAGAATACTTGCTTATTGTCGATATGAGGTATGCTTGTGTAAGGTAGGTGAGATAATTGCCCAACGTATGTGTGGAGTTGAAAGAGAACAGCGACATCAGTTTTTCCTTCACTATCAACGATGGTGACTCGTTTAGCAGATGATTTACCAAACCAAGCAAGGTGTCTATGTAGCGCACCTTGTAACGTTTCTGTATGTCCTGCACCACTATGTCGTGCAACAGAGAATCGATATACGACTTGGGGGTTTCTTCTATCATTAGTTCCGGGAAACCGCCTTGTTTTACGTACTCATCAAATGCCGCCGCAAGCAAGCCACGGTTTTTTGTGGTCAACGGTCCAGTCTGTATTTTCCTGTAATTGCAGAAATCCACGAACGAGAACGGCAACAACTCTATCGTGTGATGCCTGCCTGTGAGATGTGACGCAAGCTCTCCACCAAGCAACCGCGAATTACTGCCCGTCAACACAAGATGTATCCTTTTTCTCAACATCCTGTTCGCAAACAGATGCCAACCTTCTATGTTCTGTATCTCGTCTATAAAAAGATGGGTAAAATTGCCATAGATCTTGTAAAGAACCTCAAGAACATTATCCAAATCCGAAAGTTGCAATCCATCTATACGGTCATCGTCAAAATTGACATACGCATATTTCACCTTGGCTCTTTCCAAAGCGTTCAGGCATAAAGTTGACTTTCCGCTCCGCCTTACGCCTATCACCACCTGGGCTAAGTTGCTTTTCATATTTATCAACTTTTCCTCCACTCTATGACAGAAACGCTCTTTCTTTAGAGTTTCAAGATCACTCCTTTGGTCAAGTAATGCTCTCTCAAGTATTCTTATATCCATTTTTCACGGTTTATTTGTTATATACGTTGCAAATATACAACTTTTATTCAATAAACTGCTGATAAATGACAGGTTTTAACATTTCTAACTGCTGATATTTTACATATTTTACTAATTTCTACTGCTGATATAT
>JAJQAR010000007.1 GCA_021203705.1 Prevotella sp.
ATTTGCAGCCATACGGCGACCTTCCATGAATTTCTTTATTACATCGTTAACATAGTCTTCGGCATCTTTTTCTTCTTCGTTTTCTTGTTTTGCTCCACTAAGTACCATATTCTCCATAGCACTCATTTTTCCGCTCTGGCTGGAATGAGCCTCGTCGATGATAACCGCAAAATGCTTTTTAGCCAACTCCGAACCTACCGTTTCAAGTATGAACGGGAATTTCTGAACAGTTGTAAGAATAATTTTCTTGCCGCCAACCAAATAAGCATGCAGTTTTTTGCTGGATTTTGCCCACTCAACTATATTCTCGTTGTGCGTGAATGCCTTGATGTTGTCACGTAGTTGTTTGTCCAAATTCACACGGTCGGTTACAACGACAACACTGTCAAATTTTGAATTTTCACCGTCAAGCAGTTCCACAAGCTGGTATGCCAACCAAGTGATACTGTTTGACTTTCCCGAACCTGCGGAATGCTGTATCAAGTACCTCTGCCCTATATCCTTTGAAACAGTTTCCTTAAGCAGTTCACGCACTACTTCCAACTGATGCCAGCGTGGCCATATAATCTTCTCCTTTTTCTTGCCTGTGTCGGCATCTTTCTCCCCGATTACCTGTGCATAATGCTCCAATATATCGCTCAGTCTTTCCTTTGTCAGAATATCTTCCCATAGATATGCCGTTTTCAGTCCGTTTTCATTAACAGGGTTTCCCGCACCATCATTAACTCCTTTATTGAACGGCAAGAACCAACTATCCTTACCGCATAGTTTTGTGCACATTGCCACCGTCTCATCGTCAACGGCGAAATGAACAGCACAGCGTTTCGGCATAAACAGCAAATCCTTTGGATTACGATCCACCTTATATTGGTTTATGGCATCAGATGTATTCTGGCATGTAATCTGGTTTTTCAGTTCCATTGTGATAATGGGTAAACCATTGATGAATATTGCCACATCAAGTGACAGGCGTTTATCCTCGTTACTGTAATGCAACTGTCGGATTACACTGAAACTATTATTGTTGTATCGTGCTTTCCCCTCATTGCTCATCTCTGAAGGCAGAGGATTGTAAAGTACAAAAGTATTGCTCAAATGTCTTACGCCCTTGCGCAGAACGTCAACCACACCACGCTTTGAAATTTCATCACGCACACGTTCCAAAAACTTGCGACGGTTTTTATCATCGGCAAAAATACGGGATTCTTTTACATCATCATGTTGCGATACTATAAGAAATAATTCAAGTCGCTTTATGTCAAGGGCATAATCCTTTTCATAATCATCACTTGTACCAAGCTCATAACCGTTATTCTCAGTAAGATATTTTACTATTAAGTCTTCCAACGACCTTTCATTCATCTGCGTAGGCATATATTATCAGGTTTTAATCTGGTTGTACATTAATTTTACCGGTCACAACATCACTAATCAGACGCTGCTTATATTCTTTAAGGTAGTCAATAAGAGAAAAACATATTCCGTTTAAAGTAAGAAAAGAAAATACAGTAATATGGATCAAATTCAATATAACCAGTTGTTCAACTTCATTTGGAATATTGCAAATGATGTACTTGTGTATGCGTTTAATAAAGGTGATTACAAGAAGATAATATTGCCGATGATGGTGTTGCGCCGTTTTGACATTCTTCTTGAGCCTAAACATGAGGACGTTCTAAAACAGAAAGAATTATTAGACAAAATAAAAATTCCTATATCTTCACAGGAACCAGCCTTGTTCCAAATATCTGGTTACCCTTTCTGCAACACCTCAAGATTTACAATGAAAATCCTTCGTGCTGAGACAAATCAAACTCGACTGAAACAAAATTTTTTGGAATATCTTGATGGCTTTTCAAAAGATGTTCAGGATATAATCGATAAGTTCAAATTTAAACAACAAGTTGATAACCTTAGTGATACTGGGCGATTGGGTACTATCATTGAAAAATTCACTGACGAAAGTATTAATCTTGGCATTAATCCAATACATAATGAAGACGGTACAACAAGATTACCTGGTGTGGATAACCACACAATGGGTACTCTCTTTGAACAATTGTTACGTAAATTCAATGAAGAAAACAGTGTTACAGAAGCAGGAGAACACTTTACTCCACGAGATTATGTAGCACTTTTGGCAGATATTGCTGTAATACCAATTGCAGATAAATTGCAGTCAGCAACATATTCAATATATGATGGTGCATGCGGTACTGGCGGCATTCTTACAATATCGGAAGAAAGAATACAGACAATTGCAAACGACAGAGGAAAGCAAGTGAAGATAAATCTATTTGGGCAGGAATTGCAACCAGAGACATTTGCCACTTGTAAGGCGGATTTAATGTTGTCATCTTCTGCCGAGTCATTTCAATATACTCATGGTGATGTTACACGAGAACGTTTCTTCTGTGGTTCTACAATCAGCAATGATGGTCACCCAGGAATGAAATTTGATTTCTGTATATCCAATCCACCATTCGGCACTCCATGGAAAGAGGATTTAAAAGCCTGGGGAATTGACAATGATAAATCAAAAATCTCTGACCGTCGTTTCTTCCAACCACAATGTGATAACAATGGTAAATTGGTTCATTTTATACCCGATGTTGGAGATCCGCAAATGCTGTTCCTCGCCAATAATCTTTCTCGTATGAAAGACAATACTGAATTGGGAACACGTATTGTGGAGGTTCACAACGGTTCAAGTCTATTTACAGGCAATGCCGGTGGCGGTGAAAGTAATTTGCGAAAGTATATTATCGAGAATGACTTTTTAGAGGCAATTATCGCCATGCCTGAAAAGGACTTTTACAACACTGGGATTGGAACTTATATTTGGGTTGTAACAAACCGCAAGGAGCCTCGCCGCCGTGGAAAGGTGCAACTAATTGATGCGACAGAGATTAAAACTCCATTGCGCAAAAATCTCGGTGAGAAGAATTGCGAAACTAATGAAGATAACCGTAAAGAGATAATGCGCCTCTTGCAGAATTTCAAAGAGACGGAAAAAAGCAAGATTTTTCCCAACAAGGAGTTTGGATATTATAACGTGACCGTAGAACGTCCATTGCGTCTCGTTTACGAAAATCCAGATGAAATTAAACTGCCTGGTCTGAAAAGGAATGAAGATATAAAGCTGCTTAAAGCTGTGATAAATGCTTGGAAAGAATATTTAGGCGGTCATTCTGTAAGTGATTTTGCCCTATTCACGATGTTGGAACAAAAGAAAGTGAAAGTACCCGCTACAAAAATAAATCTGATACGCCAACATCTTGGAAAACGTGATGAAAATGCAGATGTGTGCCACATAAAGCCTACAAAACTTGATAGTCCATTGGTAACAGACCCTGAACTTCGTGATACAGAACAAGTGCCTTTGCTATATGATGGAGGCATAGAATCTTATATGAAGAATGAGGTTTTGCCATACGCTCCCGATGCTTTTTATGATGAAAATAAAGTTGTTATTGGCTATGAATTGTCATTCACAAAATATTTCTATCGACCAAAGGAACTTCGTTCCGTTGAAGACATCTCTAACGACATCATCTCAATAGATAATGATACAAAAGGTATGCTTGATGAAATTCTTTCAATATGATTTGAGACATGAAAAGATACGAGA
>JAJQAR010000036.1 GCA_021203705.1 Prevotella sp.
CACCAGAAGTGAAAAAGGTTTTATTTAAACTCTTATTTGTTCAACAAAGCACTTTACCACTTCCGCCTGTTTTCTGCAGTCGTAGGTTCATGCGCAAACTGTTGTTCATGTTCTCTTTCATTTTTCTATTTCGTTTATTTCAGCCGCAAAAGTAGTGATATTTTTTTAATACCACAAATAATTTATAACTTTTCTTCTATTTTTTCTTTCAATTTATCAATTTTCCTACTTTACATTGTTGCAAACTATTAGAAAAATCTCAATTAGATCTTAACTATTAACTTGCAAATACATTCTCCTCGCTCATCACCAACCTTGCAGGTGACTCTAAACTTTGAACTATTAACTTTTAACTATTAACTTGATTAATTTTCGACCCAATAATCTCTCCTCCCATACTATTAATGTAATCAGAACCGTCTGAAGGATTTTCAAAACGTGTGTACTCTCCTCGAAATCTTAGCGTCACGTCTCCCGTTCCTCCCTTACGGTGCTTGGCGATGATTATCTGTGCCATGCCGTGCATGTCATTTCCGTTGGCATCTTCATAAAGACGATAATATTCGGGACGATGTACAAATAATACCATGTCTGCATCCTGCTCAATGGCTCCTGACTCTCTCAGGTCACTCAGCTGGGGGCGTTTCCCATCTTTTATATCGCGGTTCTCAACAGTTCGGTTGAGCTGCGACAGAGCTATTACGGGGATATTCAGCTCCTTGGCAAGACCTTTCAATGACCTACTTATCGTGGACACTTCCTCCTGACGGTTTCCAAACCGCGCGCCACTGGCATTCATCAACTGTAGATAGTCGATCATTATCATTTCCACTTTCTTTTCCCTGACAAGCCTTCTCGCCTTGGAACGCAACTCGAAAATTGATATTCCTTCAGTGTCGTCGATATATATCGGTGCAGACTGCAACTTCCGCACGTTATTGTCAAGGCGTTTCCACTCATCTTCATCCAACTGCCCGTTAAGTATCTTCTTACCGTCTATCTCACACACATTGGAAATAAGACGGTTTACCAACTGCACGTTGTTCATCTCCAACGAGAAAAACGCTATCGGATGGTTGTGGTCAACAGCAACATTCTTAGCAAGCGACAGTGCAAACGAGGTCTTTCCCATTGCCGGCCTTCCCGCTATTATTATCAAATCGCTCTTCTGCCAACCTGCTGTATAATCGTCCAATTTGGTATATCCTGTCGGCAAACCTGTCAATCCACCCTCATTGGATGCCGCACTCTGCATTATCCCTATCGCTTCCTTTATCACCGGCTCTATCGGGGTGTAGTCCTTGCGCATGTTCTTCTGCGACAACTCAAAAAGCGAGCCTTCCGCCTCCTGCATAAGGTCGTCAACATCTACTGTCTCGTCAAAAGCTTTCGTCTCTATTACTCCTGCAAAAGAGATTAACTGACGTGCCAAGAATTTCTGTGCCAATATCTTTGCATGGTACTCGATGTGTGCTGATGATGCCACGTGTGAACTTAAATCCATGATGTATGTAGGACCGCCCACTTCCTCCAACGTGCCCTGTCGTTTTAGTTCTTCTATTACAGTCATTATATCAACAGGATTTTCTGCTATGTTCAGCGTCTGCACTGCCTTATATATGTTCTGATGACGTGGCTCATAGAACGTCTCCGGGCGCAATATCTCACTTACTATCGAGAAAGCGTCCTTGTCTATCATTAACGCTCCCAACACAAGACGCTCTATATCCACTGCCTGCGGCTGGATATGGGCGTATTCGTTGTTTATCTTTGAGTTACTTTTTTTATCTGGCATATTATAATATATAATGTATAATTATCAGTATAAGTGTTTTTGTTTTCTGACTATATTCTTTTGTGCCGATATGCGGTCATAGACTGCAAAATTACAAATTATTCTCAATTCTCAGACAATTTAGCATACCAAAAATAGTTATATTTAATATCAAGTGAAGTATCATGACTGAATATCCATGCGCTAAAATAAATTTAGGTCTTAACGTGGTGAACAAGCGTACTGATGGTTACCATGACCTCGAAACAGTGTTCTACCCCGTAAATATTACAGATGTATTGAGTATTAACGTTACAGATGATAAGATTACCACTGATTTTCCGTGCTCACTTAGCATGAATGGCATGAAAATCGAGGGTAACATGCAGGATAATTTAGTAGTGAAGGCTTATAACTTACTGAAAAAACGTTTCCCTTCTTTGCCGAATGTCAACATGGTTCTTACTAAAAACATTCCTTCACAGGCGGGAATGGGCGGCGGCTCGTCTGATGGTGCTTTCACTATCAGCATGTTGAATAAATTGTTTAACCTGAATATGTCAGTCGCTGAAATGCAACAACTTGCAACTTCTCTCGGTGCTGATTGTGCGTTCTTCATCAACCCAGTACCATCTTACGCTACCGGCATTGGGGAAAATCTCGAACCTGTTGATGTTAATTTAAGAAATTATAATATAGCCATAGTGAAACCTCCTATCGCTATCAGCACAAAAGAGGCGTTCTCACATGTTACTCCCAAAAGACCTGCTAAATGTTGCCGTGACATCGTGATGCAACCGGTAGAAACTTGGAAACATGAACTGATAAATGATTTTGAGCAAAGCGTGATGTTCTCACATCCTGAAATAGGGGAAATAAAACAAAAACTATATGCCCTCGGTGCTGTATATGCTGCCATGAGCGGCAGTGGCAGTGCCCTTTTTGCTATCTTTCACTCTGCTCCAAGCAACCTCGCAACATCCTTCCCCCACTGCTTTACTGCAATTGTGTGATCCATAATTGATAATTGAGAATTGACAATTTTCAATCGTTATTGATAAATTCTTCTACGATTTCCTCCAAGCACTTGAAACCCTTTTCCGTGCAACAACCACGCAAATGAAGGATAATGAACGTGTACACTATTTCTTTCCACGAGTACTTCTGGTATATTTTCTCTCGCATTACATAGTCAATTGCCGCATCTGACATGCAATCCACTATGTCATAGTTGAGGTCATCCCTGAAATATCCGTGCTCTATACATTTTTGTATGAATTTGGAAGTGTTCTCCCGCTGTCTCTCCCTATCTTCCTGTAATAATGCTACGATTTTAGAATATTTGTGCAATTCAGCAAAATAGAGCATGTTGGTATCTGTGAGGTCGTCTAATTTCAGTTTCAAAGCATACGTGATGATATTCATCTCGTTCTCCTGCATTCTTGCGTATTCAGTTATCTTCTGCATACCTTTGTCAGAATCATATTTGACACACTCTACAAGCAGGTCTTCCTTGTCGTTGTATAATTCATATAATGTGCGCTTGGATATGCCCAACTGATTCGCTATATCATCCATCTTGACAGCACGCACGCCTTTTTTCTTGAATAGCGGCATGGCTGTCTCAAGAATCTTCTGTCTTAAACTTTCCCGATATGCAGTCGTGTTACCAATTTGGCGCATAAAACATTATTTTCTGCAAAGTTAGTGATTTATTTCATAAAAATAGCTTTGTTTCCGTTTTTTTTATTATATTTGCATGGCTATTTATGTAGAATTTATTATAATACTAAAAAACAAGATAAACGTCCTATGGTAAAAATCACAAAAGAAGCCGCTCTTGAATAT
>JAJQAR010000015.1 GCA_021203705.1 Prevotella sp.
ATTGATAGCAGTTTTCTGAAAAACAACTTTATATCAAATGATAAAGTTCGTATGTCTGATAAGGACTTTTTCAATCGTGAGATGTGTTGGGCAGTGGCTCACACAGTTGACCGTAAATGCAATCCATATTATGGCATGGACATTTCCGATCGTAAGAAATACAACATTGAATGCAACTACACAGAAATGATATATAACTCCGCACGAAAATACGGAGAAAGTCACCAAGACAAAATGAATGAATTATATTCCATGTATCATTCGGCTATGAAAGAGAAAGAGTCTGAACGAGAAATGGAAATGGATTTTTAAAACAATACAAAGAGATTATTAAACAGAAAGGACGAAACATAATGATTTTAGTATATCATGAAAACTTAAAAAACAATCTTAAAACTTTTGACACATTTGATTCTATGTCTGACTTTTACGAGCAATTCTTAACCAATAAGACAGAAGCTTCTTACAGCTTTTTTGAGAACCCTGACAGCAACATGGGCTATTCTGTAAAACTTTCTTCCAGTAATGGAATTGGGCCATATCCCTTTTTAAAAAAAGTTGATATTAAAGAATGCCTTATGGAATGTGCACTTGAAACAAGTAAAGCACTTGACGGACATTTGGACTGCTCAGGCGGAATACAAAAGAATGTATACGAGTGGCGTGCTCATTTGAATGAATTTGGCGGTGATTTTACCGTTCACTCACAAAATTCCATAATGGAGTTCTATAACAATCACTTCAGGGAGGGCATAGGAGATCCTGTCAAAACATATCCTCTTCAGAGCTTTATTCCTGTTCCAACGAAGGGCGAATTTGCGTATAAGGTTACAAATCCATACTTCCACCAAAGAATGATATTTGATTCTACTGGCAGCTTATGGATTCTTACTGGCAAAAATGTCGGAAGTGACACCATTGCCTATACTCCTGAAGCTACTTTCCAACTTTCAAAAATGGGGACACCTATTTGGGATAATATTTTTAAAGTTTGTGAAAAAACAGGCGTTGATTTCTCTGCTGTAAAACGTGATTATGTAGACTTCCACCCAACGGCATATAGAGGATATGCTGTGGCTGTCTCAAAAGAACCTGTGGATATGTTGGAAAGATAGAAAACTGGTGATATGAAATGAATGAAGATGAATGTTTATTAACTATAAAGAACAAAGACAATTACAAACAGGATTATGTTTTAAAGTTCCTAAGTCCTGCTAAGTATTATTATCACAGATATGATTCTATCAATGATGTCAAAAAAGAACTCACCAAAGATTTTCCAAAGGCATCTAAAAGTGAATTGTCTATGATAAAAAAACTTACTACTTTTCCTGATGATAAGTGGGCCCTTCAATACAAGGGCACACTTATGCAGGAGAACAATGTTGTTATAAAGAATAAAGGAACTAATATTTGTGTTACGTCATGGCTTATGCCAAAAGTGACAGCATAAAGGAGTGTTGATATGAGTGCATATGAACCATGGGAATTCCGAGCTCTTGAAGACGCACTTCAGATTGTTAGCAAGCAACTTCAAAATTATTCTAATTGCTGTGCAGAAAAAGATGACGCACTTTCTAGCGGCGATCCCAATAAAATCAATGCTGCTAATGAAAAATTGGCAACATATACAGACTCATTTACCAATTACTTCAGCAGGTTAGCAACTGATATTTGGAAAGAGATTAGAAGAAATGATCCTTCTTGGCTTTCCAGACGAATTACTGCCATTGAAGATGAGCGCCACTGGTCAGAGTTTAATTTGCAAGGTATACCCGCAGAAATCCATTATACGATTGGATATGATGAAGGAATTCAAATTTTACGCAAGTGCCGTGACGAACTCCACAAATGCGGATTTGCAAACAATTTTTATACAATGCAAGTTGAAACATTATTTGACAATATCCCGAGATGGCTTGATGTTTCTATATTATTAAGGCTAGGTGAAGCCGATTTTCTGGTTGATGTATTTGAAAATAAATATAAAGATAGAGACAGACTTATGGCCAATAAAATCAATAATTCTCCACAAATACTTGAGTCTGATTTTCCTTCGGAGTGGCCTTACCCCTCAGCTATTCTATATGAGCATTTATCAAAATGCTGTGAAAGATATAAATATATATCAGATATGAAAAAGGTATTCTCTGCTACAAGTTTTAAAGATCAAATGCCCAATCTTAAAGATACTGATTTATTAGATAAAGCTCTGAATCACTTTCGTTCAAGCAATATAAGTCAATGGTGTCTTGCTGAATGCGTAAGCGGAGAAAATGACGGTTCTTTTGCTGTTGCTGATTTTCAATTTGGAGATTTCTATAATTTCCATAAAGAACCTAATTGTCATGATATTAACTCAGTTGCAAGACAAGTTTTCAGAGAGTTTATTTTAAATAACCGAGCCCACTCTTTCATGAATCACATTGAGCATACTCTTTGGGACAAAGGAGTTGATTCGGCAAAGGATTTATTCTCTCGTGCGAATAAACTTGGAGAAAATCTTGATGCTTTCAATAACGAATACAGTCAAAAGGATTTACAAGAGCAATTTAATAATGAAGTTGAAGACTATTTAATCATTAAGGAGAAACAAAACAACAAAAGCAAGTCAGATGACATCTTTGATTTGCTTGATATATAAAGGAGTGAAATTGTTGTGTATTTTGGTGATGGTCTTGCAGGGGACGTTACATCATTTGCAGCATGCAGAGCAGAATTGCCTTCTACCTTAACAGGAAATCTTGTACAATATCTTGATGATTTTCTGAAAAGAAACGATTTGGCATTGGTATATATTATTAACTCTGATGTTCCAAGAGGAATGTCTGACACAAGTTATGCTGTTATAGATTATGTTGATAAAAACAACTGGGGGTTCAGAGCAAATAATCCAAAAGATTTCAAAACTCCTCATGATGCTGCTAACTTTGTATATAATGCAATGTTCTCTGAGTTTTTAAAAGAGGATTTCCAAAGACATCTTATAAGAGAAAAAGGATATCATGGTGCTGTTCGAGTCTTAATTAAGTATCTTGATATTGGTGAAAAGTTATGTGTTCTTGAACAAGACAAGAGAAATCATTTTTTAAAAGTCTTGCCTAATTGTCTTGCAAGGATTTGTAATTCTGAGATGGAAGCCATCAAAATTGAAGACCATGAGGATTTTACAGATGATTTTAATTTAGGAAATTGCACCTTTTCAACATTTAAACAAGAACTGCCTGACATAGAACATATCAATGTGCTTGATATGTGGCTTGGTGCAGAAAATGGCGATGGATCTGTTTGTAAATCCTGTGACGGGAAATACAATGTTCCAGAATACAAGCCTTGTCCTGAATGTTGGCAATATCCGTCAGGAACGATAAATGATATTGCGAAGATGACCTTTCGTGATTATATGGTCGAATGCGTACTCAACAAATATACCATAATGGAGAATTTAAAAGATATGGGTGTTGCCGTCTGCAAAAAAGCCGCTGAAGAAATTGAACAGCTCGGACGTGATATAGGCTATTTTACTGAAGAGAATATGCTTGCCGATGCATTTAAATGTGTTTTTGACAAAAAATTAGAAGATGTTCAAAAAGAAAACAGTGAAATAAAATATGATATGGA
>JAJQAR010000110.1 GCA_021203705.1 Prevotella sp.
CACCCTATGAATCCGATAACCCTGATATGAAACAATACGATACTATTGACGAGATTTTGCAAATGACAAACTGTCCCGATAAAACACTGTTTATTTATTCTATGTGGGAAGGTTACATGAAACCGGGTGACAACATAAATGAAAGATATGTTAAATTGCAAAACCGTTTCTCACAGTTTGGCGCAAAAGTGGCACATCTTCATACAAGCGGACACGCCACCATGGATGTGCTGCGTCAAGTCTGCGAAAAGGTTAATCCTACAACAGCGATAATCCCGATCCACCGCGAGAAAGGCAATGACTTTAACCTAACTGGCATCTCTCCGGAATTGCAGACAAAAGTAATTACAAACGACTATAAGACAGATGGCTTGGAGATTACTTTCGTAAAATAAATCCCCAACGTATAAAAAACCTGATCATCTGATAATGATAACACAACAATACGGGTATGGCAAGAATTTATGATAATATAGAAACACAATTCCTTGAAGGCCTTAAACGGAATATTACAGCACAAGGGGTGGAAAGAGTGGATTTCTGCGTGGGATATTTCAACCTGCGTGGCTGGAATATGATTGCTGAACAAATCAACAACCTCAAAGGTGGCTATGTCTATGAGGAAGAAGGACAACAATTCCGTGTCTGCCGCTTACTCATCGGAATGCACCGCCCGCCCGAAGAACTGATCCGTGAAATGTATTCTGGCAAAAAAGAACGGTTGGATCCCGATGGTGTCAACCGCTGCAAACTAAAGATAGCGGAGGATTTCCGCAAACAACTTCTTCTCGGACTGCCTACAAAACAGGATGAAAACACATTGCGTTTACTTTCTAAACAACTGAAGGAAAAGAAAGTTTGCGTAAAACTGTATCTGAAAGAACCTCTTCATGCAAAACTGTATCTTGCGCATCGCCCTGATGACGTTTCGAGTATTCTCGGCATAATGGGCAGCAGCAATCTCACATATTCCGGTTTCACTGGGCAAGGCGAACTCAACGCTGACTTTACCGACAGCGACCATGTGGAAAAACTTGCCAAATGGTTTGATGAACGCTGGAACGAAAAACAATGTCAGAATATTACAAAAGAACTGATAACTGCAATTGATGAGAGTTGGGCAAGCGAGAATGTCATTCCGCCGTATTACATCTATCTCAAAACTGCCTATCATTTAAGCTATGAGGCCCGCTCTGGTATAAAGGAATTTACCCTCACCCCTGAATTTCGTAATGAACTCTTTGATTTCCAGCAGACAGCAGTGAAAATAGCTGCCCGCAATCTCCGCAATGACAAGCGTGGCGGTGCGATGATTGGTGATGTCGTGGGACTCGGAAAGACAATCACGGCTTGCGCCATTGCGAAAATATACGAGACAACATACGCCAGCAGCTCGCTTGTAATCTGCCCTGCCAACCTGCAGGAAATGTGGAGAAAATACATTAAGAAATATGACCTCAAATGTGATGTAATATCCATGTCGAAACATATTGATGTTGACAATGCTCGCTACTACCGCCTCATAATAATCGACGAAAGCCACAACCTGCGCAACGGTACTACTGGAAAGCGGTATAATAACATCAAACAACTAATCGACCACCAGAATTGTAATGTTCTCCTGCTCACTGCAACACCTTACAACAAGGACTATTCCGACCTCGCCAACCAACTGAAATTGTTCATTTCCGAAGATCAGGACTTGGGAATACGCCCTGAAATATTTATCAGAGAAAATGGAGGTGAACGCACATTCTTTCAAAATCATAGTGACGTGCATATAAGAAGCATAAAAGCCTTTGAACTAAGCACTTATGTAGAGGACTGGAACGAACTTATGAAACTGTTCCTCGTGCGCCGCACCCGCACCTTCATCAAAGAAAACTATGCTAAGACTGACGAGACAAACGGACGTAAGTATTTGGAATACAGCGACGGCAGAAGAAATTACTTCCCTGACCGTATTCCCAAAGCATTAAAATAACAGATTTACAATCTTCAATTAAATGTTTTTTTAATTTAAGTGAAAAATATTTACTTTCAATCCAATTAACATTGTTCTTCTGAGAGATAAATTCATAATATTCGGCTGCCTTTTCACGATAAATTTTCAAGTCCGTAGGGAAAGTGATGTTTACATCTTCTTTTATTAATCTGCTTTCCTCTTTGTCTTCTTTAAAAAGTGCAGCATTTATATCCTCATCCTCAACATAATCTTCAGGAAGTTCATTCTCATCACCAATCGGTAACCACAAATTGTTGTCTATGGCATAAACATAAACCATATTACGCAAAATATGATGATAAAGCGTTATCAAGAACGAGAAACCGCTACTATCCATTCTCTTGAAAAATGTACTCTTGCAAAACCCCATCATTCTGCTGCCTGCACGAGAGAGATTATCTAAAATCCGGCTTACATCATCTGAAGCATTTGCTTTTTGCTTTTCATTCACATAATTATTAAGTCCATAGCGAGGTAACCTCAATTTTTCCATTAAAGCTATCATTTCTTCAGAATAAAGACGCGAATATTGGTCGCCTTCTTCAGTTTTGTATTTTAATGATAAAACATTCTGGTGCTTGGAATGCAAATAATGACAGAAAATTGGAGCAACTTGAACAGTTGCTGCGAAACACACATTCTACCGATAAAGTTCTTATTTTCTCTCAATATTCCGATACCGCAAATTACATCTACAGGCAGTTGAAAAAACGGGGCTTCGACAAAATCGCTTGCGTTACAGGCAGCACCCCAAACCCCACTGCATTGGTTGAGCGTTTCTCACCTGAAAGCAACAACGTAAACGTATCAGAAGAAAGCCAGCTTCGTATTCTTGTCTCTACTGATGTTCTTTCCGAAGGTCAGAACTTGCAAGATTGCCATGTCATAGTCAATTACGACTTGCCTTGGGCGATAATCCGCCTAATCCAGCGTGCCGGACGTGTGGACCGTATCGGACAAAACGAGGAAAAAATCTTCTGCTATTCCTTCTTTCCTGCCGAAGGCGTTGAAAACATAATAAAACTTCGCAAACGTCTGAACGACCGTATAAACCAAAATGCGGATATTGTCGGCAGCGACGAGATCTTTTTTGAGGGCAACGAGCAAAACCTCCGTGATATGTTCAATGAGAAAAGCGGATCCCTCGACGATGATGACGATGATAATGATGTTGACCTCTCTTCACAGGCTTACCAGATTTGGAAGAATGCCACGGATGCGAACCCGAAACTGAAGAAAATAATCCCTGCAATTCCCAATATAGCATACAGTACAAAAGCCTCTGACAACTCTGCAAACACTGGGGTAATTACCTATGCTCGCACTGCTAATGATTTTGATGTTCTCACTTGGCTCAGCCCTGATGGCGAGGTTAAAAGCCAGTCGCAAAAAATTATTCTCAACGCAATGGCTTGCTCTGCCGACACTCCTGCTGTTACTCCGCTTGAGAATCATCACGAACTTGTCGGCAAGGCTATGGAAAAAATAAACAAACAGAATATTACTTCTGTCGGTGGCATTTTAGGCAAGAGAACCTCAATACGTTATCGTATTTACAATATGATTAACAATTATAGTATGA
>JAJQAR010000264.1 GCA_021203705.1 Prevotella sp.
CCATTCAGTTCTGTACCCTCTGATGTCTTGAAACTGAAAAACTCCTTATCCGACAAGCCGCACCTATTGAGATTGTTTTTCAATGCCTGATTGTCAATCAACGTTGTGGCTGTCTTTCCGCCAGTTGCACAAACAGAATACTCGTATGGTGTGTTCCTATCGCTCCAAACATTGATATAATACTTTAACCCCTTGCTGAATATAGCCTCATTCCAACCCTCACGGGAAGTGAGACATTCCGTCTTACCATTCTTGTAAGCTACATATATCTCCCTGTTCAACGGGTTGTTGCCGGCAGCCTGATAGTAAACATTGCCCGTCTGTTCATCATAGCCGTAAACATCAGTGATGTCATATTGAGTATTTGTTACCTGGCGCACCAACTGGCCCGTAAGAGTATATAGATACAACTGCATGTATCCGCTCCTGTCGCTTGGCAGCAATATATTGCCGGATGTTATCTTAATATTCTCCATCGCCTCACTCTTTACGTATTTAGGAACACTCTCTTTTATAAGCAGTTTGCCCAACGTACTCCTCGGATTTACCGAATAGAGACATAACTGATCCTGATGGCGGTTCATCGTGTAAACAATAATGCTCTGCGCATCGCTTGTCGCCTTTATGCGAGGAATATAACCGCCCTGCTCCAAATCCAACTGCATGGTGCGGATCTGTTTCGACTGGATATCGTAACTCATCACACTGACTGAGGAGTTCACCTGTCCTGCTTTCGGATATTTGTATGTGTAAGAGCCTGGATATTCAGCATACTCACTGTTCTCTGGCGACATTCCCTTGAACAAATCCAATGTATAAGTCTTGACATTCGACTCGTCGTAGCGGATCCAGCAAAGCATGGTGTTGTCGGCATTGAAGATAAGAGCAGAATTGAAAGAGAACTCCTCCTCATTTACCCAGTCGGGCACACCATTTATCACCTCGTTGCGCTCACCGTCTTTCGTAACCTGCAATTCGGCATTGTTGTAAATCAGTTTTACGAGATAGATGTTGTTTTCACGCACAAAAGCAACCATCCTGCCGTCGGGCGACCAAACAGGCGACTGCTGCGGCCCATAATCCGACAATTTCTCCAATTTCTTTTCAGCAATGTTGTAGATGTAATACACCGCCGTGAACGAATGTCTGTATATCTTTTTTGTCTCCGTCTGGATGAGCATTTTCGTCTCGTCGGGGCTCATTATATAGTTGTCAAACTTGTCAATCTTGCAACCAACAGTATTGCCCACGTCAAACAGCACATCGCTCTGCTTGCCTGTCTTGAAAGAATACTTATACAGTTTCTTACCGTCGTCACTCATCATAGCATAGCTCTCCCCATCTGCCAATGGTGTTACTGCTCCAAGCGTTTCTGCGGAGTATTTACTGTCTGTTATGTCTTTCAGGGAAAGACCGTTTTCTGCCATTGCATTACCTGCGACAGAAAACAAGATTGCGCACATAATAATAATCTTTTTCATTATTTTCGGTTTATTTTTGTACAAAGGTAATTAATTTTCAATATATTTGTATTCTTGTCAGATTTAAAAGATATTAACGGCACGATTTATGGTGTTACCTTATAACGATTTCGGTAATTGGCTGCGCTCGAAATTCCCTTTCAAGATACAGAAAATATCCATCGACGCAGGATTTTCCTGTCCTAACCGTGACGGGAAAATCAACTTTGGCGGCTGCTCCTTTTGCGACAACAACACGTTCAACCCTCCCTATTGCGACAGGAACAAAACGATAAGGCAACAACTTGAACTTGGCAAGCAATTCTTCAAGAGAAAGTATAGCGATATGCGTTATCTTGCATATTTCCAGGCATATACCAATACATACGGAGATGTTGACTTATTGAAAGCAAGGTATGAGGAAGCCCTCAATACAGAGGATGTTGTAGGAATTGTTATCGGTACTCGTCCTGACTGTGTTGACACAAAAATCCTCGATTATTTAGAGAGCCTGTCTCGACAGACATTCTTAATCGTGGAATATGGTATCGAATCGGCGAATGATGATACGTTGCGAAGAATAAACCGTGGACATACCTTTGAATGTTCTCGCAAGGCAATAGAGGAAACAGCACAAAGGGGGATAATCACTGGCGGACATGTTATCTTAGGTCTCCCTGGCGAGGATGAGGCAGAAAATTTGCGGCAGGCTAAAATAATTTCAGACACCAAACTTGACATTCTGAAAATCCACCAACTTCAAATAATACGTGGCACACAACTTGCGGAGGAATATAAAGAACATCCGTTTCATCTTTATACAGCAGAGGAATATATGAAACTGCTTGCGCAATATATCCAACTGTTACGGAAAGACCTTGTTTTGGAACGTTTTGTGTCGCAAGCACCGAAAGGATTGCTCGTAGCCCCCGACTGGGGACTGAAAAACTATGAGTTCACCAATCTTTTTGTGAATTATTTAAACAAGATAGAGGCTTATCAAGGCAAATATGCTGAATGAAATATCATTTAGCAGATAAGCGTTCTTCTTTTGGAATATAGTGGTTCAGCGTGAGGTTTACGCAAATATAAATAAGTATGTCAATGACAAACACAACGGTACTTGACACTGCCAACAAAAGGAAATGATTTAATAATATGTATACCATCTGCAGCACCAATATACTAATTAATGCCTTGTGCTGTGACATTCCCGCTTTCATGAATTTGTGGTGGATATGACTTTTGTCTGCGGAGAAAGGTGATTTATGATGCCAAAGACGCACGAAAAACACCCTAACCACATCAAACATCGGAACGATGAGCATCGTGAATGCCATAATGAAGTTGAACTTATGCTGCGAAATCACCGATGCATTGTCCATAGAGTATTTCATGCAAAGGAAACCGAGAATAAATCCCAAGGATAAACTTCCCGCATCGCCCATGAAAATTTTTCTGTTCTTCTCCGCATTACCGAATAGATTGAAATACAGAAATGAGACAAGCACCCCTATCAGTCCTGCTATCAAAATGGAATATGTCCACACCTCTTGATAAGAGAATATATAGAGAAAACCACAAAGTGCCAATATCGACAAACTGGCGGCAAGACCATCAATGCCATCTATCAGGTTTATGGCATTGTCAATAAACACGATTATAAAGACAGTAAGGAAAAAACCTATTGCGTATGGCACTTCATATATCCCCAAGAAACCATATAGGTTATTGAGATATAGTCCTGAAGCCGGCAACGTACATGCAGCCACAATCTGCACAACGAATTTTGTCAGAGGGGTAAGTCCGAATACATCATCGAGAATGCCCATACCATATATTAGGAGTAATCCTATCAGGAAATAAAAGCTCCAAAGGTTTACGGTGATACCATTAGATGTGGTGGTGTTGAGGACGAACATCGCTATAGCAAAGGAGAGCAACATGCTCGGAATAAAACACACACCGCCAAGTCGGGATATGGCATTATGATGTATCTTGCGGGCATTTGGAATGTCATATAGCTGTTTCGCCTTACAGTAGTTGAGAATTATGGGAATGAATATAAATCCGCAAATTGTGCTGATTAAAAAAACGCCAATTATACAGATATAATATATGTTC
>JAJQAR010000179.1:0-2838 GCA_021203705.1 Prevotella sp.
GCTGCCGTCTGTGCATGGCATGCCTCCAAAAGCCATGTAGAACCGCCCCCGGAACCGAGCTTATGACCTATCGGGTCGTGGGTACAGAACCATTCATCCTGGCTATATCCAGTTATCTCGTGAAAACACTTCACAAGGTTTGGCGGAAGGGAAAGTAATTTTTTTGTTTTCGTCATTGCCTGTTTGCACTTGACTTGCGTTTCCTTGTCTCGATGTAAACCATTACAAGTATTGCTATAATGAGAACAGCGTATGCTATGTATGCGATAGTTTCTGTCGTCTGTATTGACTTAGGTTTGAAAACCAGTTCTATCTTATGATTTCCTGGCGTGACATTAATAGCACGGAGCAGGTAATCGACACGCCCGATTTCCACTTTCTCTCCGTCAACAGTGGCTGTCCAACCAGGATAATAAACGTCAGAGAACACTATCACACCGCCTTTTGATGAATTGGCATCGAATGTCAGGCGATCGGAATCGTACGATGTGAGTTTCACTATTGATGTACTGTCCTGCTGTTGTGCGTCTTTAAGGATGTCTTTAAACTTGCTGTCGGCAACTGCCACATGTCGGAGGTTGATTTTCCCTACCGTATCGATTTCTTTGTTGGCATTGTCGGCGTATGTAAGTTTATCAACATACCAGGCATTGCCGTATGTGTATGGATTCATCAACGGCACTGTTTTGCCACCTTGCAGAGGAATAATGAAATATCTGGTGTTAAGCATGTTGAGTACAGGGAAGATACTGTCGCCCTCCACCTTGTCCATATCACCGCCCACTTCTGCAATGGCTGGCATGAGTTTTTGCATCTCCGGCATGATATAGGCATCTATCATCTCCTGGTAACGGCGCAGTTTTGCCGCATGATAACCGCCGATGCTGTTATGATAAAAAGCAGTCTCGTTTTCATTAAACGTGTTCGTGGAAAGGTTGAGTACACGATAACTACGAAAATCGGTAGTATCATTGAGAATAAACTCATCGGTGCTCGTCTCCTCGATAGGCATGTCTCTCTCGCTCTTGTTCACGAACATATCATCGTTAAGGTATCGTTTGTTTACTTGCCACATGTCGATAAGGCATAGAATGATTATCGCTCCTACCATGTATCCAGCACGGAGCTTCTTTGCCTTATAGAACAGAAGGCAGAGAGTGCCTATCACGATAATGAAGAACGACCGCCAGCAGTCTGCCGTGAACATCGCCTTACGCATCTCGGTGAGGTTTGCCATGAGAGGGTTGAGGTATTCTGCCGGTATGTTTTTCATCGCCTGCAACTCAGAGGAGGAGATGAAATCAGAGAAGAATACGTTTGGCAACAATGCGAATGCCAATGCTACACCGCCCGTGAGGATAAAACTGATATAAACAAATTTTATTTTCTTTGTCAACAGGTCGGGTTCATCGACAATTCTTTTCAACGCTAACATAGCGAGCAACGGTATGGTAAACTCTGCTATAACGAGTATCGACGCTACCGTGCGGAACTTGGAATAGAGCGGTATGTAGTCGAGAAAGAAATCTGTGAACGGCATGAAATTCTTGCCCCATGACAGTAATATTGAAAGGATGGTGGCAGCAAGCAATGCCCACTTCATCGGTCCTTTCACTATGAAAATACCCAAAATGAACAGCATCAGTACGAATGCCCCCACATAAACTGGTCCGCTTGTGCCTGGCTGTTCACCCCAATACTGCCCTATCTGACTATATATCTGCGTAAAATTCGGGTCGGCATGCTCCATTGCGGTGCTGTTGTTTACCAATGGCACGGATGCGCCGCCTTTGGTGTTCGGTACAAGTAACGTCCATGTCTCACCTATGCCATAGCTCCACTGGGTGATATAGTCTCGCTCTAATCCGCTATTCGTCTGGTTCTCTGAGTTCTTTTTTACAAGTTCACTCTTCCCTCTCATCGACTCCTGACCGTATTCCCATGTGTGGTAGAGGTTGCTTATATTCAGACTTATACCTATTATCGCGCCTGCCGCACATATCACTGCGGCTTTTAAAAACTTTGACAGCTCTTTTTTCTTGATTGCTTCGATGAGGAATGCTATTATCATGAATAGGATGACAAACAGGAAATAATAGGTCATCTGCACATGGTTGGCTGCTACTTCGAATGCCGTGAAGATTGCCGTAACGATGAAGCCCCATAGGAATTTGCCTCTGAACGACAATACCACACCTGCAATCATCGGTGGCAGATATGCCAATGCCATCACCTTCCATAAATGACCTGCGGCTATAATGATAAAGAAATATGACGAGAATGCCCAGATTATTGCTCCGAGTGTAGCTAAATGTTGGCGGAAGTCAAATGCCCTCAATAGAATGTAGAATCCTAAAAGGTACACAAACACGAACCATACGTTTTCCGGCAAAAAAAGGTGATACACTTTTGTTGCCATGTTTACCCCTTTGTTACTGCTATATCCAGGAGCGGTTTGGTAAGTTGGCATACCACTGAATATAGAGTTTATCCAGCGTGTTGTTTCACCTGTCTTTTCTCGATGTTCTGACATTTCCCGTTGCAGGCCCTTCGTTGCGGATGAGTCGTGACGGTATAGTATCTTTCCCTCTATGTCGGCAGGAAAGAAATAAGCGAATGAGATTACTACGAACAATAATATTGCCAGCACGTCAGGCAGGCAGCGTTTCAGTGTTTTCATTTAAAGTAAAGTTTATTTTTTTGCAAAGATAGTGCAAGTTGAGTGAAGTGCAAAATAAAAGTCCTCTTTTATTTTTACTTCCGAAACGCAGCCTATTTTATTTAAAGATAGTGCAAGTTGAGTGAAGTGCAAAATAAAAGTCCTCTTTTATTTTTACT
>JAJQAR010000179.1:2938-3579 GCA_021203705.1 Prevotella sp.
TCCGAAACGCAGCCTATTTTATTTAAAGTAGTGCAAATTTTTTGTTTTTCTCTCAACTTGTATTACCTTTGTTTTCTAATAAAACGAAAAAGCATGAAAATAGGGATAATCGTTGCAATGGATAAGGAGCTTGTACAGCTCAAATCGTTGCTCGACAATATGACAACTGAAAGACATCACAACAATGATTTCATTTGTGGAAACATCGGTGAAAAGGAGATAATTCTTCAAAAATGTGGTATTGGTAAGGTAAATTCTGCGATAGGAACGGTAGAGATGATTAACAGCTATGAGCCTGACTTAATCATTTCTACGGGTGTTGCCGGTGGTGCGGATATTTCGATGAATATTGCTGATGTAGTGGTTGGTACGGAATATTGCTATCATGATGCTTACTGTGGAAAAGAGTGTTTAGCAGGACAGATTATAGGCTTGCCTCCAATGTTTTCAGCACCAAAGGAACTGGTGGCTGCCGCATTGAAAGTTGAGACTGGAATAAATATACATGCAGGATTGATAGTAAGTGGCGACTGGTTTGTTGATTCTCAAGACAAGATGCGTTCTATATTAGAACAATTCTCCAAAGCTGTTGCCGTTGACATGGAGAGTTGTTCCATAGCCCAGACCTGCCATATCTATAG
>JAJQAR010000356.1 GCA_021203705.1 Prevotella sp.
AAGTCCTCGGGGGCTACCTCGTAGATGCCGAGCGCCTCCTGCCGGTCTATGTCGCCCGCGATGATGGCCTTGACGAGGTATCCGGCGTAGATGTTCATGGGGAACACCTTGTCGTATTCACCGCTCATTATCATGTGACGCTCGCCACCTTTGATACGGGAGTCAAGTACATATTCCTTGCCTTTCATCAGCCAACTGAGGTAACTTCTGCTTACGGAGAACTCATTCAGTCGAGGCATTATCCAACCGAACATCTCATCAGCATGGTCGCCCTCTGGTATTACCGTGAGTTCAGAAGCATGAGCACCGAGAAAATCATCCATCGAGACCTTGCTGCCAGTCAGCACATTTCCGTTGATAATTCTTATTCCGTCAGATTGGGTAAGATTACCTTCCAATAAAGTAGAGATCTTCTGTCCGACGATAACATCAGCATAAACAGGTGTCTTTATCTCACTGCCGACAATGGCGATAGTGCGGTGCAAGTCCACCTTGCCAGTATTGAACAGTCTGCCGAAGAAAATAACTGCTGATGGGTCAACGGTCCAAACCACCTCACCTTTGCTGACGGGAGAGATATGATTTATCTGCACGCCGACGTTACCGGCAGGGCACTTACCCTCGAAGATGTTGACCTCAACATCCTTTGCCTGACGCAGGCACTGTGAACTCTGTTCACGACCAATTCCCAAATACGTCTTGGCAATCTTGGACAAAGCGGTGAGACCTGTCTGGAAGTTATTTTCATTACCCTGCAACTCATACTCGAAATCAGCAGCGAGAGGCTTGTCCCGCAAGGCACTGATGAAGATACCCTTCGGCATTACGTCGGCATTGGTGGAAACAGCGTAAGGCAACTGATTGATATAGCCGAAAAGACCAGCCTTAGAAAGAGCGTCAATAACCTCTTGCGAGGACATTTTACCAACATTCTTTTTACAAAAATCAACAAACTGCTGTTTAGCGTCTGATTTAACAATTACTTTAAGGACTTTTCTCCTTTGTCCTCTTACTATGGCAGTTACTGTGCCGCTTACAGGGGAGGAAAAGCCTATTTCAGGATGTTGCTTGTTGACAAACAAGGCATCTCCGGCTTTTACCTGCTGTCCCTCACGGACAATAACTTTAGGAACAATACCAGGGAAAGAATCGGGTGAGAGAGCGACCTCGCCAGAAATGGGGATTTGCTTTCTTACCTTGTCGGCCTTGCCCTTGAGGTGAATGTCCAAACCCTTGTGTAGTTTAAAAACCTTTGTCATAAAACTAAATTACTGTATGACGTTAGAATAAATAAAATGCGGTGCAAAAGTACTAAAAAAAGATTTAAATAAACTAATTTGGACAGAATATATCAGACAAAAATTTGAAAATTAACGCATTTGTATCTGTCTTTACGGTTAGAATGGAAGTCCGACAGCGAAATGGAATGTGAAATCCCTGCTGAAATCAGGGTGGAAGATAGCGTAATGTTCCTGTTGTGTATCATAGGCTGGGTTGATGGCTTTCATTCCCATATCAAAGCGAAGGATGAAATAATCAAAGTTGAGACGAATACCTATACCGTATGCCACGGCAATCTGTTTATAGAAGTCTTTTATGTCAAATTGTCCGCCAGGCTGTTCCTCATAATATCGTAAAGTCCAGATATTACCAGCATCGGCGAACACTGCTCCATAGAATTTCCAGAACAACAGGGTGCGCCATTCAAAGTTTATATCCAATTTCAGGTCACCCGTCTGGTTGATGAAGTCGATAGATCCGTTGGAGCCTTTATACTTTCCAGGTCCAAGTCCTCTAACGCTCCATCCTCTTACGGAGTTTGCACCGCCTGAGAAATAGCGTTTCTCGAAAGGTAGCACCTTACTGTTGCCGTATGGATAGGCGATACCGAAACCGAAATGGAATGCGAGGTTGTTGTTTTTGGTGAAACGGAACAAATGTGTATAATCAAAATCTCCTTTTACATATTGTGCGAATGCTATATTAATTAAGGTATGCTGACCGTCGCTGTTTACCTGACTGCCGAACAGGTTTGTCAATCCGTCGAGCAGATTGCCCGAACTCTCCACATTTATCTTATATGCATCGTTACCGTTGTTGTAGGTCATTCCGAAACCGAATTTCATTATGAACAAGTCCTCATAATTATATTTCAGGATAGAGTTCCTGCTGGTGGAGTTGTCGAGATATTCCTCTTTGAAAGTGGCGGAGATCCACGGCATATAGATATAGTTCAACTCAAGCAAGTCGATTTTGAATGTCTTCCGTTTTGAAGCGTTGCTCCATTTATACCTCCAGCCAGCATCGAACAACCTACGGTGAAACTCAGGGCGGTTCTGCATATTGTAGCTTGCGGTGAGTTCTGATGAAGCTGTTGACCGCCTTTTGTAACTTCTTGACAGAAAAGGAATTATGAAGCGGGGAAATGATAAAGAGGTTTCAAGACTGTATTCCATGTAATTTTGGTTCTGATAGCCTTCCAAACCCGTTATCGCTTCAAATGCGCCACGCAGCTTTACACTGAAAGTCTCCGATCCCTTAAAGATATTCCTATTCTCGAAAGTGAGGGATAATGCCGCACCAAGGTCTCCCGATGTGTTCGTACCCTCTGGCTGAAAACTGATACTGTTCACCTTGTTGGTACTGATCTCTATATTACAGTCGATAAGGTTGCTGTCGGGGATTTCCGTGAATTTTATATTTGTGTATTTAATTATACCCAACCTGCTGAACTTATTGTATGTTTTCTGTAAATCACTTGCGCTGAACAGTTTCCCCTGTTCAATCATGGTACTTTCTTTCAACACCGAATTACGCAGAGGTATCTTATCACTTCCTCCACCTGCTGAGTATGTAACATTGTTTATGTAATATTGCTTATGGTCGGTCTCGCTGTTTTTATCTCTATAATTCCTATGCAGGTGAAGCGTCAAGTCAATCATATTACTTCCTATAACAGTATCAGCTGTAAACGTTATAAAATCTTTGTTGAAAGAGAAATAACCATTGTCGTTCAAGTAATTGCTTATCCGTTTGCGCTCATCATCAAGAGTATTGACGTGGAACGACATTCCAGCTTGTAATTTTGATTTTGGTACGTAAGGACGTTTAAGAATAGCGGCTATCTTTCTATCTTGAATATCGTAATTTATGGAATTGATGTAATAAAGTGGACCTGTATGCAGGTTATAAATTATTTTTACCTTCTTCTTTTTCTCAAAAATGATATCGTAATCCACATTAGCCTTTAAGTAACCAATGCCATGAAGCACGTTGCCTATGTCATTGCAGGTAAGGTCAGCTTGCAATGTATCCAACAAAACAGGATTCTCACCCCAATCTTTTAGTTTTTTGTTTATCCATTTTGTGGTGTCTCTGCCAGCCAAAGCGTATGTTCCTAATGGCACTTTTAGGACAGAGAACCATTTGGAGTTGCCTTTTTGTCGGATGTAGGGTTCCAATTGATTGGCATGGACGTCTTTGGTATCGGACTTTATCCCCACATCGTCTAACATATACTGCCCATCTGGAATGAATTTTGAAGCCGAGCAGCCTGACAATATGAGCA
>JAJQAR010000240.1 GCA_021203705.1 Prevotella sp.
ATTTAATAATAGGCAATTATTGTCTAAATGTAGTGCAATACTTGATAAACACAGAGAGACAACGTAATAATAACATAAGAAAATACAAATTGCATGAAGCAACTATTATTGGCAATCCTGATGATAATAGGATTCACCACAACGGTGAAAGCCCAGTTGCCTTCCGTAACCTTAAAGGACATTAACGGCAAGGCAGTGAGAACCGACACCCTATCGAATGGCGGCAAGCCATTCATAATAGACTTTTTTGCTACATGGTGCAAGCCATGTAACAGGGAGTTGAGTGCTATCAACGAGGTTTATGAGGACTGGCAGGAGGAGACGGGCGTGAAGGTCATCGCCGTTTCAATTGACCAGGCACAGAATATAAATAAGGTGAAGCCCCTTGTTGACAATCACGACTGGCCATACGAGGTGTTGCTTGACCCGAACAGCGACTTCAAGCGTGCGCTTGGAATACAGATGATACCATATACCCTGATTGTTGACGGAAAGGGAAACATCGTGTACAAGCACAACGGCTATACTGAAGGCGCGGAACAGGAACTGATTGAGAAGGTGAGGGAACTTGTAGATTAAGTATTCTGCACATTCGTCATTCAGTATAATCACCTATAGAAACAAAATATCGATGAACAAGATAAGTAAGTTATTCTGTCTTACATTGTCAGTAGCAATGGCAATCCCTTGTGTCGCACAGGAGAGAAACGGCAACAAGTTGACCGTGAGCGGGAGTGTCATGAGCGACATTCTGATACCGCAGAATGACTCGAAGATAGGAACAGAAGAGACCAATGATTGGGCATTGACCAATACTTACGCAGATGTCAACGTGATGAACGATTGGTTGGAGGCAGGTGCGCGCTTTGAGTTTACCAAGCATCCATTACCAGGTTTTGAGACAGATAAAGGTTTCAAGGGTTGGGGCGTACCATATATATATGTAAAAGGTAAATACAAGTGGGCGGAGCTGACGGTAGGCAATTTCTACGATCAGTTTGGTTCAGGCTTTATCTTCCGCACATACGAGGAGCGCAGTCTTGGTATTGACAACTCATTACTTGGCGGGCGTTTAGTATTGAAACCAGTCAAGGGAGTAACTTTTAAAGCCCTGTCAGGAAAACAGAGGAAATATTGGTCGCACAATGACAGTTGGGTGTCAGGCGCAGACTTAGAGCTTGGATTGGACCAGTGGTTCAAGGCGATGTCAGACCACAACACCTATCTCACACTTGGAGCATCGTGGGTGAACAAGCACGAGAAGGAAGAGGATATTATGACCGATGCCACCCACAAGCTCAACTTGCCGGAAAATACTAATGCCTTTGACGTGAGGGCAAATTTGCAGAAGGGCAATTTCGGACTGTTGGCAGAATATGCGTGGAAGACACAAGATCCATCATTTGATAACGGTTATATCTATCGTCAGGGCAAGGTAGCCATGCTGTCGGCATCGTGGTCAAAGAGTGGTATGAGCGTACTCCTTCAGGCGAAGCGTTCCGACAATATGTCGTTCCGCAGCCGCCGTTCCATGACCGGCACCTCATCGTTCATCAACCACCTGCCGGCGTTCACAATGGAACAGACGTACACGCTTGCAGCCTTATATCCATATGCCACACATCCGGACGGAGAGTGGGCATATCAGGCAGAGTTAGGATATAAGTTCAAGAGGCATACATTCCTTGGTGGAAAGTACGGAACAGATATTAAGATAAATTTCTCACACGTTCATGCCATTGACCGCCATGAGCATGAGGATAACGGCATGGGATCAGATGGTTACGGGTCGGCATTCTGGAAATGGGGCGATGGTACATATTATCAGGACTTGAACGTGCAGCTTGAGAAGAAGTTCACAAAGTCATTCAAGTTGAATCTCATGTATATGAACCAGTTCTACAACAAGACTATTGTTGAGGGACATGGCGGAATGATACATTCAGACATATTCATTGCAGAGGGCAAGTACCAGTTCAACAAGAAGTTCACGTTGCGTGGAGAGTTGCAGTATCTTACTACTGCCGAGGATGAGGGCGACTGGCTGTTCGCTTTGCTTGAGTTGTCAATGCTGCCCCACTGGATGTTCACAGTATCCGATGAGTACAACTGTGGAGAGACGAATATCCACTATTATCAGGGCTACGTTACATTCAATATCAAATCCCACCGCATACAGCTTGGCTACGGACGAACCCGTGCCGGTTACAACTGTTCTGGAGGAGTATGCCGCTACGTTCCTGCGAGCAAGGGCGTAACATTGTCGTACAACTATAATTTCTAAAAAGAGATGAAACTGAAGAATATTATATATTGTCTTACACTCTGTACCGCAACACTGATTGCCGTTTCGTGCAGCAATATCGATGAGGATGAGAGGGAGATATACGTCAAGCCGGCAGAGGTTGCGAAACATGTGCTGATAGAGGACTTTACGGGTCAGGCATGTGTCAACTGTCCAGCGGCAACAGCCATTATAGAGCAGTTGCAGGAGCAATATGGAGCAGCCAATGTGATTGCCGTCGGCATTTACAGTGGTCCTTTTGGTGCTACGGCAAGTGGCAGACTTTATCCGCTTACCACAGAGACCGGTAATTACTATTATAATACATTCGGAGTAAGTGAGCAGCCGAGTGCATTGATAGACAGACATTCCGTAAACAGCAATACGGCTACTTGGGCAGCAGATGTATATAATTATATCCAGGAGACATCACCGCTAATTCTCAACGTAACAAACACCTACGAAGAGGCTACACGAACTGTTATCATTACAGTTGACGGCACAGGAATAGAGAGCGTTAACGGGAAACTGCAGGTGTGGCTTATTGAGGACAATATCGTCAGTCCGCAGTATCTAAGCGATGGCTCATTAGACAACAACTATGTGCATAACCACGTGTTCCGTACCACTGTTAACGACAAAGACGGAGAGAGTTTTGTTGTAGCAGAGGGAGGCAGTGCAACCTATACATACACCGCAACATTGGACACAGACTGGAAGGCTGAGGATATGTCTGTTGTGGCATTTGTGTTTGATGGCACGGGCGTGTTGCAGACAGTAAAGGCAGCCGTTATTGACAATCAAGAATATGTTGGTGATGGAGAGATAGAGGAAGAATGAGACAGAAAAGTTTCAGTTCATAAAAATAGAAATTTAAAACAATAAGATAATGAAAAGACAAATTAGGTTTTTAATGGTTGTTGCCGCATCAGTATTCACATTGACGGCAATGGCAGAAGATGAAATTGACAGCTCATTTCAGTTTGTCGATGAGGAAGGTAATGTAATTGATAACGGAAGTACGATAACCCGTACGGAAATCACCGATGACGGTTTTCAAGATCCATTTATCAGTTCCGGTCTGTACGTGAAAAATACGACAGATGCCAATGTCGGAGTGGCAATGGATGTAACAATTTCAAAAATGGATAATGGCCAGATGAATTTTTGTTTCCCTATGAGCTGTACATATCATTATTCTGCGGAGACCTTCAGTAGTGATGGCTACTTTTTGGAAGCAAGTGAGTTGAAGGACATGATGACAGAGTGGTTTCCTTTGGCATACGGAGAATGTATTGCGACATTCAAGTTGAAAGTGATGGATTATACAGAAGGCAGGTTTGGTCCTACCGATTTTGTTTTCAAGGCATACGGTCCGGAGGTTACTGTGAACTTCTCATATCCAGACCCGGCAGGGATTAATGGAGTAAAGGTTTCCGATTCAAGTGGGATAGTAGCCCGTTACACCTTGCAGGGACAGAGAATATCCACACCGCAGAGAGGCGTAAATATCGTTAAGTATGCAGATGGCAGAACCGTAAAGACATTGATAAAATAATAGTAATAAAGAAGAATATATCATGAAGAAGATTTTTACCTTATTGGCGGCATTAGTGCTGTCGTTGACGATTGCCAACGCCCAGATTATCGGGAAAGATGCGATCAAGAAGTCAACAGTAAAGTTGCAGAAATATCCAAGGACGGGACTTGCGTCATCCCCAAGGCACAGCAAGGCACAGTCAGCGCCTCAGAGGATAGCGTTGGACAGTGATGAGCATATCATCGGATTCTATACGACCGATGACCTACCGGATTTGACATACGCAGGTTATGGCGTAACATGGAATCCCGGTCAGTTGAAAGCCGGTGTTATATTTGAGGATGACGTGCTTCAGAAATATTATGGCGGTCAGATGACGAAAGTGCGTTTTGCAATTGGCGCAGAAGGAGTAGAAGTAGCTGGTGTTGATATATATGAGTTTGATGCGATTACCTACGATACAGAGAATGCTACTTTAGTTTCTCACACCGATTTTACGGGAACTGCCGCTGTTGGTTGGAATGATGTTACCCTTACCACCCCGGTTACGATTAAAAAAGGTATGTATTATATCGTATCATACGAATACACACAGTTGGAAGATGAAGAGTTAGCAGCATCTTTTCCATTGGTAACAGACCTTGAGCTTCCTGAGGGTATTGTGGATATCATACCTACCTACGGTTTCGTAGTCTATGGTTACTGGTCAGATTACAATGTCTGGGATTGGTACACTTTCAATGATCTTTCTTATGGTATTTATTATGGAAATCTCTGCATTCAGGCCGTTGTAAAGGGAGGCGGTAATGTAGCGGATGACATAGCCCTTAAGAACTTTGTAGCAGATAAGTATGGCAAAGCAGGGGAGGAATATGAATATAGTTTCAATATCAGGAGTGATGGCAATACGCTACCAAGTACTTACGAGATCAGCATTTCCATTGATGGGGCTGTGACAGAGACATTGAGCACACCAATCACTCTGACCACAAGCTATCAGACATACAGTGGGAAGATAACATTGCCCGCCGGTATGTCAACAGGCGATCACAGCATTGCAGTTCATGTGGAAACCATTAACGGCAATGTGCCCACACAAAACACTGAGGATGATACCCTTGAGGCAACTTTCAATGTATATGAAGGCAGTGTAAGCCGCCAGATGCACCTTATCGAGGAATATACCTCCACACTATGTACGTGGTGTCCTCTTGGGCATGCTCTTCTTGAAAAATTGCAGGAAAATAACCCAAACTACGCTTTGGTAGCAATCCATAGTGAAGGCATGGGCGATGACCCTATGTTCATATCAGATGGCAGAACTGAATATATGGAGTATTATGCAGATTATTATGGATCATTACCAGCAGCTTCATTCAACCGTTATCTATATAATGATGCAGATCTTAATGCAGATGGAATAGTATCTATTCCAATAGCTTATACTTCTTATTATACGGAAGAAGTGGCTAATGAAATAGCCAGCCTTGTAAACTCGACATACGCAAAGATACCAGCTTTTGCGGAAGTAAACATAGATTACACCTATAATCCTGACACACGTGCGTTGTCTATAAAGGTTTACGGAGACGGAGTAAGTAAAGCGAATGAATATCTTGCTGGCAACCGCCTTACAGTATATCTTACAGAGGATGGTTTGGTTTACACACAGTTGAATCAGGGAACATACGTTTATGATTATGTGCATAACAATGTGCTGCGCCTTATTGTGAATGACAATGAATTTGGATTGGGCGATGAAATAGGTTGGACGAGTGACAGCAGTTACGAGAACAATTTCACTGTAACGCTTGACAGTTCGTGGAATGTAGATAATATGCACATAGTGGCGTTGATCAGTAAAGACCTTGCCCATTGGGAGGATGACGATGAAGGAGGCGGATGGTATTATAATGATATGGATGAGATGTATGTGAACAACGCCAATATGATTAATATTAGCAGTGGTACAGGTATCAAGAATGCAATCACTGACAGCAACGCTGTTGAGTCATCCCGCTATATCATTGATGGCCGTCAGATTTCGTCACCTGTCAAGGGATTGAACATCATAAAGATGTCGGATGGAACGGCACGTAAAGTAACTGTTAAATAAAAACAAGAAAAAACTCACCCTGATACAAGAATGATGAAGAAACTTTTTATGACAGTGATTATCGCTGCTACAAGTTCCTTTTGTATTGCGCAAGATTACGGCTTGAAGGTATTCGCCTTTGATGACTATCCCTATATAACAGCGCAGGCAATGTCCACGGATAGTAAATATGTTACAGGCTCAATAGGATTTGCGAGTGATGGCACATTTGTCTTCGACACTGAAACCAACGATATGAATTTTCATTATTCGGAGAGTTTATATGGATCAGAGGGTCGAGGAGTATCAGACAATGGTGTAGCTGCTTGCTATGATGATGGTCCAATGACATTCAGCATTAGTGGCGAGGAAATCAGACTTGATGGAGACACTGAGGATGGGAACATAGCCGAAGACATTACCCCAGATGGAACGATAGTGGTAGGAGCCGTTACTAAGACGGAAGCCCATCCGGAAGGGTTTGGAGGCATCGACGGTCATGCATGCTATTGGAAGGAAGGGAAGGCAGAGATGTTGGAGGAGCCTTCAGGAGATGTATTAGGGTTAAAGACACTTTTCGATGAGACAGAGACGTCATTCGATGGCAGTCGTGCCACGAAAATCAGTGCTGATGGCAGTGTGATAGTAGGTTATTTCATTGATAGGTGGAGCAGTAGGCCATGTATAGCATGGATATTGAACAATGATGGCACATATACATGCGACCCGATATGCAAGGGCAATTGGGAGGAGGACAGGTATTGGGATGATGATACGTCAAAGACAGAAGCCGATTCCCCCTATTTCCAGTTCTATGCAACCGGTCTAAGCAGAAACGGGAAGTACATATCCTTGGACTTGTCGCCAAGTACCTTTGACGATGACCCGACGCAAATCGGACGATATGATATGGAAACAAGAGAGCTTGAAGTTACGAAAGGCGATACCGCTTTCACGTGTAAAGGAGTGGCAGATGATGGTACGGTAATAGCGAAGTCAGGCGGAGGAAAAGCCTATATATGGAAAGCGGGAGCCGTTGCGCCGGTAAGTTTTCAAGAGGCATATCCAATGGTGGAGGAGTTTGCCACCTTCGATTCATACGGCTGGCACACTCCGATGGCGATATCCCCTGACGGGAGGTACATCTTAGGCTTTGTAACTATAGCCGACTATTCGTTAGAATCCGATTATTATGAGTTTTATGTTTTCGACACGGTGGAGTATGCCAATGCCGCAGGTATTGTGTCAGTAACCAATGATGCTGTTGGCGCAGTGCCTGAATATTACAGTATGGATGGCAGGCGTCTCAACAGTCCACAGAAGGGAGTTACCATTGTGAAGAAAGCAGGAAAGACATCAAAATATTTGGTAAGATAGCATAAATCATAACAGCTTAATTTATTAGAGAATACCAGAAAAATTAAAACGAAATAACATGAAAAAATATTTATTGACAGCAATTATAGCCGCAGCGAGCACAATAAGTTTTGCGCAGAGCTATGAAGATTATGGGCTCAAGATATTCAACTTCGTAGGAGGTTATTATTACATGCGAGGATTGGCTATATCCACCGACGGCAGATATATCGCTGGGGAAGTAGGCACTGGTGAAGGCACGTTTATCTATGATGTGGAGACAGGTGATGATTATATACACATAGCAGAGAGTGCGTATGGCTCGAGGGCAGAAGGAGTTTCAGACGCAGGTGTCGCTGCGACGTTTGATATATCTCCAATGACTATCAGCATAGACGGTACAGAGACAGTGCTTGGAGGAAACCAGGGTGATGCAAGTTTTGCCTCTGACATCACCCCGGATGGTAGTATTGTGGTAGGCAGTGTGGCAAGAGAAGTCGGTTCAGTGATAATTAATGATGAGGACTGGTCAAGTTATTATGGCAATGCCTGTTATTGGATAGATGGTCAGCCGTATTACTTGCCAGAGCCGACTGCGGAGGATGTCGGTCTTACTGTGATTGAGGAGGACGAAGGAGAGACAGATTATTCAATGGATGGCACCCATGCCTCGTTTATCAGTGATGATGGCAGTGTGATAGTAGGATATTTTTATGATAGGTTTGCCACATGGCCATGTATCGCATGGACAAAAGGCGAAAATGGTGAATATACCTGCGACCCGATATGCAAGGGCTATTTTCAGGAGGATCAATGGTGGGATTATACTCAGGATGCACCTGATAATCCGTATTTTACATTCCACCCGACAGGTCTTAGTGGAGATGGAAAGTACATAGCCATCAATTTGGAATCCAGTGAAGGCTATCAGAATACGACTATCGGCAGATACAACCGTTTGACAGGAGAGTTGGAGGCCATTGCAGATAACGAGGATAACAGTTTTGAGGGATCAGGAGTTGCCAATGATGGTACTATATTAGCGAGGTCAGGCAGTGGAGATGCATATATCTGGAAAGTGGGAGCAGAGCCGAAGCGGCTTCGAGCCGAATATTCGGAGTTATTTGATGAATTGTATGCTTTTGATGAACAAACAGAGCACTGGCCGATGGCAATCACTCCGGATGGGAGATATATCATGGGCTATGCGTGGATGTATGACGAGAGTATAAGTACGGAGAGTGGTTATTACTGTTTCTATCGTCTTGACACAGTGCAGTATGCCGATGCCGCCGGCATTGTTTCGGTAACGAATAATGAAAATGACAGTGTTGAAGGCATATACAGTGTTGACGGAAGGCGTCTGAACAAGTTGCAGCCAGGAATCAATATAGTAAAGAAGAACGGAAAGACATCAAAATATCTAATCAGATAATAAATTTTCATTAAACAACCAAACGAATTTATGATTAAAAATTTCATCTCAAAGTCTGGAAAACACGGAATGTTTTTCAGACTTTCGTTTTTATTGTGCGCCATGTTCTCAATCAGTTTGAGCACATACGCAGCAGAGATCACAGTAGAGGATTTTGTTTTGGATGAGGAGGTAACCGTTGAGGGGTCTTATTTCTCAAAGCATTATTACTCATATACTGCTACTGAGAATGGTACTTTGTCAATATTGGCGACCGACGTGGTTTACAGTTACACAGATGAGACCTTTACGGAGGAGAGTCTGGAGGGCTGGACAAATTTCGGGAATGAGAATGGTAAGAAGCGGGTAACCTTGGAAGTGGAGGCAGGAAAAACATATTATTTGCTTTTCCAGTTGCAGAGTAAAACACCGGGAACGTATTACGCCACGTTGTTAAGTACCGATACGAAACCAGAGATAACCTATTGCAACCCAGCGGAGGGCAGCGTGCTGAGCATAGAATACGACCAGCCTATCGGACTTAGGTTCTCTATGGATGTTTCAGTGGGAACAGCAACGTTGACATCTGGGGAGCAGTCAGCGACACTTACCCTTAACAGTTATGGCGGGTATTACAATTATTATTACAGGGACATAATTTATGGCTGGTTGTCGAGTGGAGCGATAAAGTCAGGCGATGTCATCACATTCACGCTCACAGATGTGCAAAGCAGCAATGGTACTTTATACGGAGATGACGGAACGATAACCATTAATTATTACGCACCGTTGATACCTACGGAACTGTCAGCAGAAAGTCTGCCAGAGGTATTCCTGCCTTGGTGGAACGAGGGTGATGAGAGCGGAATTATGACATTGACATTTACGGGTGATATTTCGGCAGACGAGGGCTTGGCACCGAAAGTAGAATTGAGGTACGGAGAGGTAGAGTCAGATGCCGGTATATATTCGGAGACAGTCACACCGACAGTTGAGGGCAATACATTGACAGTTGACTTTACAGGCAAGTTGCGTTTGAGGAAGAAGATGTTGTCTGGCACGACAGAGAAATACTCCACTATTACGGTGAGGGTTACAAATCTGTATGATATAAACGGGACACATGTCTATACCACAGGACAGGGCACTGTCGGTTCGTTAAGTTACAAAATTCCTTATACAGAGTTTACAATCACCCCAAGCGACAGCATGACAGTGCAGAGTTTAAGTCAGGTGGTGATAGAATATCCTGCCGGCATTAAATTGGAGGATGCTTCAAAGGTATCTGTTCAGAATTTCGCAGAACAAGAGGTTGCCGTAGGAACGAGTGTTGAGGCGGTTTGCGAGGATGGTTCTGATGTGCCGACAAAGCTAATTGTTACTTTGGACAAGACAATTACGGATAACGGCAGTTATTTAATCGTTATACCGAAAGGCAGTCTGTTGATAAACTATCCCGACTATATTTCGTATGATTATAAAGTATCGGAGGTGTTTATTGTAGATGACACCACATGGATAGGCAGTGTAAACATGGATAGCGGGAATAAAGGTAACGGAAAGATCTATACCATTGACGGACAACTTGTGAAAATTCCGACAATAAAGGGAATATAT
>JAJQAR010000175.1 GCA_021203705.1 Prevotella sp.
TGATGCCAAAGACAATATACATCATTATCTTGAAATCATAAAAAGTGCTTTCGATATAGAGGACATCAAGGTTGACCGCCCGGAGGTGATAAAAAAATATGAGGCTCGCGGCTTCAAAGTAGGTGCTATGCGTATTGAGGAAGGCAGCAAACAGAAGATTGGCGTGAAAAAACGCCCTATCCTACGTGTTACCGACCTTACTTACGAGAACATCCGCCATATCACGGCAGCGAAACTGATGGAGGTGTTGGACCGCAACTTCGGTGGTGGTTGGGACTCGCTGTCTCAAAGCATTCAGGACATCATACAAAGTGGTTTCGATATCAGCACCACGACATTGCCAAAAGACCGTATTCACAAGCATGGTGGAATGTACGAGAACAAGATAGCCGACGGTTACGATGTTCTTGAGATAGAGAAAGGCTCATGGGTAGAGGCTATATTCGCTAAACTGAAACCTGAGAACGAGAAGCCTCGTTTGAAGTTCAATCCCGATGAAGATAAGTATAATTCAGATGAGAATGACGATGAGGAGGGAGAACTCAACGAGAAATACGAAAATACAAGCGATGATGATGACGACACCTACGATGAGGAGAAAATGCTTGAGGAGAGCTATCGTACTACGATAGAAGAAAATCCAGAAGACCTTGACATCACCGCCGAGGATGTTGCCGAAGAAGAGGAGGAATATTGATATTTACATTTACACAATAAATTAAAGCAGTTGGGAAATCCTAACTGCTTTTTTATAAATATTTTATTTAATCGTCAACCTTAATCCGATGTTGAGATTTATGTTAATTTTCTTATCCTTATAAATAGTATTCATGCCACTGCCGTTGTCAAAATAATAAGCGATGCCTGGCTCGGCATAAACACCGATTGTATTGTTGAAATTATATTGAATGCCAGGTGACAAATCTACCGACCATTGCGGACGTTTTTCACGCACGGACTCTTCTGAGGTATCAGTCACGGTATTGCCAGTGATGTAATCAGTGGTAGCATGACCAGAGACGCAGAATTCTGCCATACCGCCACACTTTGCATAAATATTTAAATAATCATTCTTCCAAATATCGTAATTAAAGTTGAGCGGTACTCCAACGTAATGCAATTTGCGAACAGTTTTATAACCGCTATACTCATCACCAGACATTATATCGGATGAATGATAAGAATAAACCATACCAGTCTCTATACCCCACCTGTCAGTAAGTTTGAATCTGACTGATACTCCCACTTTTAAAGGGAAACGGTGCTTAACATTCACTTCATTCTCATCTGATTCCGAAACATTACTTCTCTCTAAATTAGATGCTCTCAACATGTTCTTATCAGAAATCATAGCAATTGAAGAATACGACATTCCATAGTTGCTTGATGAATTTCCTGCAAATGTGGAGGCAGCTCCGTACAAATCAAATTCAACGTTATTTTTCTTATTTTTAGAATGACTTGTAGAATGGTTCTTGGCAATATAAGAACTATTGTTTTCCTTGCGATAGTTTTCTTGTGGATGATAACCGTTATTTTTACTCTTTACACTCCTCTGCCATTCTGTTGAGACTTCTTTGTTCTCTTCCTTGGTTTTATTGATACTTTCATCCTCTTTGGTATATTCTTCTGCCATGATATCAGTTTCTGATGTCGTGTATGAAACTGTTTCCTGAACATCATCATTGGAAATCAATGAAGATAACCGTGCCTTTAAGTGATTAAACAGTCCCTGTGGAACTTTATCATGCGATGTTATTTCATGGGATACAGTTTCATTTTTATCTCTAACAACAGATGTATTCACATTTTCTGAGATATTCTTATTACTTTTGGCTTGTTCCCAAATATGTGTACTTGTAAGCCACCAAATGCCAATTATCAAGGCAAGGCATGCAGCAGCAACTCCTACAGTTTTGAGCCACAGAGGGATTATCCTAACATTTTTATCTTTCTTTCCAACACTATTGGCAACAACGTTTTGTCGTGACATTGTTGCCTCGATACCCTCCCAAAGTCCTTCTGGAGCAGTTGTCTTACGGTTGGAAAACCTTTTCCTAAGCTCGTATATCCATTGTTTTTCCATTAATTCAATCGTTTATGTGTTTTTTTCTATATTCTTTAATCTTTTTAGCAAGTTGAGCTTTCGCCCGTGAGAACTGCGATGCAGACGAACTTGCACCAATATTCAGCATTTCGGCAATCTCCTTATGGCTCTTTTCCTCAAAAACATAGAGATTGAATACCATGCGGTAGCCAGGCGGAAGAGACAGTATCATGTCATTAATGACATTATCAGGTATCTCATCAATTTCAGGTTCTTCAGGTGTGTCAAGTAATTCTTCCTGTTCTAAATTGAGATTATCCTTACTTTTTTTCAGAAAACTCAACGACTCGTTTATCACTATCCTCAACATCCATGACTTCAATGAATTTTCTCCGCGCATCTCAAATTTGTCTATTGAAGAGAATACCTTGATGAAACTCTCTTGCAATATGTCTTTTCTATCATCCTCATCTGGAATATAACGGGCACAAACGGCAGACAGATATTCAACATATCTGTCGTAAAGCATCCTCATTGCGCCAGAATCACCGCTCTTTATCCGCCCTATAAGATCCTTATCGTTTTTCCCGCTTTTATCCGTCATTGCCAAAAACAAAAGACCGTACTCTATTATTAATGGAATACGACCCTTTGCCCTTCTTATTAACAAACAAAAATTATGGCATTACCTTAATCGTGAGGTGTTAGCCACACTCTCAATAGACACATCATCTTCGGAAGTCGTTTCTTTCTTGGAATAGCCAAACTTAACTGTCTTTTCTCCACTGAAAGAATTGTATTTCAACGTTACAGTATCCTTTTCTCCTACATTGAAATTCATATCCTGCAATTTGAACGATACTACGCCATATCCCCATTTTCCATCAACATCACCGTATGCGTTATGCCTAAATTCCACTTCGTATGGATCATCTGGGTTCACGCCAGTAAGAAGGTTGACATAATGAGGAATGTTGGAGGTTCCCCAAAGGGTACGGAAACACATTGTAAGATAACCATCCTCAACCACGTTGAACCAAGCAGGCACAATTTCTATCGGGTCATCACCGTAAACCTCCGCACTTTCCTCATCTTGATAAACAACGGAATTCTTTGTAAGAATACTGTCAATGTAATTTACGTACACCGTTTTAGAATAACCGTTTCCAATATTTTCCACTTCTCTATAGTTGACAAAAGCCCTCATTTCCTTGTTTCCGAAAGGCGGCTCTGTAATGTTCGTGGCGTATAATGTAGTGCTATCATCAAGCTGCATATAAAAAGCATCATCGCCAATAAGTTTTACCGTTACTGTGGCATTTGGCCCAAGGTCTATTCCCCACACGTAAACCTTGTCATCATCACCACACGCCACCAACGTAAGTAACGCTACCATGACAACTGTAAGTTTTGCAAACAATATCTTATTTTTCATATCTGATAACCTCCTTCTTATTTATATAATTCAATATTCAGTAAAACATTGCAC
>JAJQAR010000278.1:0-2825 GCA_021203705.1 Prevotella sp.
TATATACTCCATACTTATTTTATATCTTTTGTTTTATCAATAAAAATTTCTTCAAGTTTTGCCTCTTCATTATTTAGAGGTATAGATAACTTCTGCTTAATGTAGTTGCAAGTCAAAATAATTGCTTTATCATTGTTCATAATATGACCATCTTCCCTGATGGTTCTGCCTAACCAGCAGTTTGATTCACGACGCCAATCTATATTTTCTAACTTTACAAGGATATCATACAAATCCCTTTCTAATTGATTATAAAAGTAATTTCCTAATAATCCAAAAACCTGTATAATAACGGATTGTGTTACTATAAAATGTTTCCTTAGATCACTTTTCGATATAAGCTTATTCTCCATGTCTTTCCATGGAAGTATATGCCATAAATGCATATGGATTAGTTCTGCCATTTAATTTGTTATCTATATACCAATTAAGCCATTCAATCTCCTCATCGTCAATAATCGAATTAAACATCCAACGCATTTCCTCAACTGTTAGATTCTCAAACGATGAATATTCAACAAACATTTTTTCATTAGACATTTTTTTGAATATTTCGTGACGATCTATAGGATCTGAATATTCGTTTCCATCAGCCCAAAAATACACACTTCCAGAAAATGTCAATGCGTCAGCTAAAATCATTTTTAAATAGACATCTTTCAATTTCAAACTGGAATCATGTCTTAATGAGGTGCTGTCCTCTTGACTTCCAACAGCAGGGTTCTCATTAACAAGGTCTGAATCTTTATAGGTCATATACAATGTGGTAAGGACATCCAAAGTATCTTCATATGGACCTTCAGGTAAGCCACCTGCCAAAAACATTTTAAGTACGCCTTCATCATTAAGAAGCCATCTTAACATTTCTTTTTTATCGCCATTGTCGTCTCTTAAAAATTCCTGAAGTCCAACATAACCTACTCTTTTTGTAAATTCTCTCTGGAGAACCTTTAATTTGTATTGTGCACTCTGGGCTTCAGCCGAATCAAAGTCTGTTCAGTATTTTTCATATAATGTTTCAATATCAGCATTATAATCTTCGGCCTTAGTTATGGATGCATCGAAATATGATTCATAATTAACCAGTTTTGCATCTGCATATACGGCATGGTCGTTGCCGTTTCCTCCATTTGGATCAGCATACAATTTTATGTAATTTACGCCCTCCAAACTAAGCTCATAATATACTGACTCACTACTGGCCGTTAAAACATCTGTTGTAAGAACAGGGTCTCCCCAGTTAACTCCGTCATTGGAAACGTAAATTTGGAAGTAAACACTTCCTGCACTTCCCTGTGATGCATCAACTCCAAGATATGTAATGAAGTAATCATATTCGTTATTATAATTGGTCAAATCATATACCAAGGTAGATTTTGCATGTGCAAAAATACCCTTGTCAAAATACTTTCTCCGACCATTTACATATACTGATATCTGATTGCCATTACTATTTTGGTCAATTCCAATCTGCCCGTAGCCAATACTCGTTGATACCCTATCTAAATCTGACAGGTATACAACACCGCTGTCACTGGCATCAGATGTTGTATCAGATGCATATGCGATAGTTGGTGTTATCAACAACGCCATTATCGTAATCAATGTAACTAAAATTTTGCCTAACTTTTTCATATAATAATCCTTTCTATTTTTGTCCCATAGGGACATTATTACCATAAAAAATATAATCAGTCGGTTAATTCAAGAGCACTATTCGTGTCTTTAATTGAAACATTAATAATGTAATTTTTTTCTTTAATAAAATAAAATTTGTCATTAGTTACTGCCATTTCAATTCTGTAATCACCATAATCTGCAATATTGTTTTGACTGAACGTTGGATTAAAACCATCTGTATTTGAAATCCAAAAGTCATAATCATTTAAATTGTACGGCATCCCTGTATGTTCAAATACTACATTTGTACGGACCAAAGAACCTGTATAGCAGTAATCCTCATAGACATATCTTCCAAGAAATAGCAGAAGACATAGAAACAGAATTGAAAGAAGGACGATTCCTGTTTTCTTTAGAATCTTAATACATTTAATCTTCATGAATCGTCCTCTGTATTCTTCTCTCTATCAGGCGAGCCTACAACAAAACAAGCTATGGAGTTCTCTACTCCGTTGGCACTGACTGTAATTTTTGTGCTTCCTCCTGAAACACCTGTTACGTTACCGTCTGCATCAACAGTGGCAATATCTTCGTTTGCTGATTTCCATGTAACAGTTTTATCTCTGCCAGTAACATGTGGAGTAAGTTTAAGCGTTTGCCCTATATATAATGTACAGTCTGATTCATTGATTGTTATCTTAGGACTAATTACGTTAATGATAACATCAAGATAAGATGTGTTGCCGTCTGCATCAATGGCAACAACTTCAGTGTTGTACCTTCCAACGGTTGATAAATCATATGAATCTGCATCTATATATAGTTTAACGTCATCAGTATCGCTTACAGGAAAATATTTAATTAGTTTCTTCAGTTTACAGTCTCTTGTAACAGTAATTGTTGCAGGAGAATCAACTTTAAATACAGGCGCGGTTGTATCTTTTACTGTTACATAAACGCTGTATTCTTTTTCTTTTAGGATAATGGCTTGGGTCTTGCAGACGGTAAGTGTCAAAGTATATTTGCCGCTGTCAGTAATTTCAGTCGGATCATCTTCGTCAAAGGAATATGTGAAATTTTCAGCATCGGCAACAAAATCATAATCGTCAAGATTATACGTTGCCCCTGTGTATTCAAGTTCAAGAGTCGTAACAATTCCCGCGTTGCTGTAACAGTAATTTTCATACGTAAACAGAGCTATACCG
>JAJQAR010000278.1:2835-3512 GCA_021203705.1 Prevotella sp.
ATAAGAGCCTGTATAATTTTCTTTATGACATTAAATACTTTTTTGCCTTTGTGCTGTTTGACCTGCGTATTTGTGCTGACTGCAATATCAGCATTTTTCTGTTCTTTACTCAAATTGTAGTCCTTTCATTTTACTTACTTGCTGTTATGGTGTTTACTGCTGTATTAAACAAGTCCTGATACATCAAAGAACTGTCCATACAGCGATAAGTAAATTTAGCAACTTTGTATGCATCATTAGCGAGTTCATGAGCATTATTAATGACTTCATTGTCTGAATAATCCTCTTCGTTAGTTTCTATATAAGTGACAATATAATATGAATAATATAATGCGGTTTGAGCATCTTCTGCTCTGGAATCAAGGTCGTATTCATTGCAAAGATAATTGATACCTGCACTAATCTTTTTTTGTGCTGTTGCAATGCTGTCATTTTCGACAGCAGATTCAACTTTTTCAAGCACTTCGTTATATGCATTATTTGTACCTGCTGTTGCATCTGTCTTTATTTTAAGATTGTACGTTGCATCTGCGTTGTACGAATAATCAATAGAATCAACTGATGAACTATGATTTGTACCAATAATGATTCCTGCTGCAACAATCGCTGCAACCACGATAACTGCAATTACAATAATCAATATGTTTTTCTTTTGTTTACCCCTCATGTTTTATATC
>JAJQAR010000118.1 GCA_021203705.1 Prevotella sp.
ATTCGGCCTCAGCCGCACTGCAATTGTCAATTCTCAATTGTAAATTTTCAATTTTTTAAGTATATCTTTCGGTATGGCATGCTTATTCACGAGAAAATCCATGGTCTTATACGCCACGTAATTCTTACTCATGTACCAGATACCCTTGTACTCACCGTACTCGCCCCATGAGTTCTTCACCATATAATACTCACGACCGTTCTGATCTGTGGCAATACCGTAAATCAACATACCATGGTCATCCGTTGTCTCCCAGTTGTCGTATGCCTCCTGGCGCATTTCCTGTGTCGGGACAATCTCCGGCGCGTCAACGCCAAGAGAGTCAAGTTTCGTCTTTTTCTCCGTTGCCGACAACTTGAACCACCTGTCCGCATCCGTTCCTGCCATGCTGCGTGCTTTCTTAACGTCGTATGCAATTCCCAGTCCATTGCGTGTGAAACCGTCCTCCGTCACGTCGCCGCCCCAAGCCACGGTGTAGCCCTCGTTCACGGCATTGTCGATAATCCTCATCATATCCTCCATCGGCACGTTGTAGCTCATCGGCCAACGCCAATTGTCCTCTACCTCAACGACAAACTCCGACCAGAATGGATGATGAGTGTAACTTGTTATTGAAACATAATCATCAAGGTCAAGACCAAGACTGTTCACAAATTCCATCGGCGTATAAGTTTTGCCCTCGTATGTGAATGTCTCCGGACATTTGCCAAGATAACCGTCAAGAATACCTTGCAAACCGGTCTTCCATGCACCCGAAATCTTCTTTGCCTTACTCTTTGCCACTGCCTCGACATACGGGGTCATAGCGTCAAAAAACTCATCGAAATTTGCTAACGTGTCGCCGTAAAGAGTGCCTGGCAATGGCATCGCATCCTCTGGACAGATTCCGTAGTTCTGCAAGCAATACAACACATCGTATGCACTGCCGCCCTGTGAGAACGACACATCGCCATGCATGCGGACCGACTTAATCGCACGATCCATATATGTATGGTTGGCAACGAACATCTCGCACAAGTCATACGTCTTTCCTGTTTTCTTGAGTATCTCACTCTCAAAATAGCTCAACGTGGAATATGCCCAGCACGTCCCGCTCCTGTTCTGGTCTTTGATACTCGTAATCGGATTCTCTTTCACTGTCGTGAACACAGGCTTCTTCTTATCAACAGAATCCGTCTTCTCCTCCTGTGCATTTACGCCTGTCGCGATGATCGCCAACAAGCCCATAATAATTAACTGTTTCATATTCTCATTTTAATTCTTCAAAGTTTCGATTAAGCGAATACAAAGTAAAGCTCGCTTTAACTTTGTTGAGCGTGAGAAAGTTCACGCAAAGCGTAATTTTAATTTTTCATTTGAATACATTCGGCTTGCCGCATCGAACTCTTCATTCTTCACTCTTCACTCCCCATATTCTGCTTGCCGCACTGTAATTCTCAATTGTCAATTCTCAATTGTCAATTCTTAATTTCCTCTGCATGGTATGGAATAATTTCCTCGCCGAGGAACCTGCACCCCTCATCCGTTATAAGAATATCGTCCTCAATCCTTATTCCTCCGAAATTCTTATACGTCTCAAGAACATCATAATTGATGAACTCCTTGTGCAGACCTCGCTGTTTCCAGTCGTCTATGAGTGCCGGAATAAAGTATATCCCCGGCTCATCCGTAACCACGAACCCCTTTTCAAGTCTCCTTCCCATGCGCAGGCAATTTGTACCGAACTGTGTTGACGGCTGTATCTCATCATCAAACCCTACATAGTTCTGACCAAGGCCTTCCATGTCGTGAACGTCCATTCCCATCATGTGCCCAAGTCCGTGGGGCAAGAACATGGCGTGCGCACCGGATTTCACTGCCTCGTCAACATCGCCCTTCATCAGTCCTATTTCCTTCAGCTTTTCGGTCATCAGCTTGCACACTGCCATGTGTACGTCATAATACAACACGCCAGGTTTCGCCACCTCAAGCACATAGTCATGGCACGCCTCAACAATCTGGTATATCTCCAACTGCCTCTGCGTGAACTTTCCGTTCACGGGGTATGTCCTCGTATGGTCCGAACAGTAGTTGTTCGCATTCTCTGCTCCTGCATCGCACAACACAAGTCGTCCGCTCTCAAGCCTGTTCCACGATGGGTTGCCGTGCATTATCTCACCATGTTGCGTGAAGATTGGTGGAAAACTGACCATCGCACCTAAGCCATTTGCTATGCCGGTGATACGCCCGCTTATGAACTTTTCGGTAATTCCCGGCTCTGTCAGCCTCATCGCGGTGGTGTGCATCTTGTATCCTATCGCACATGACTTCTCAATCTCCTCAATTTCCTGATCCTCCTTCACCGAGCGCATCTTCACCACTGCCTTTATCAGCTCCACCGACGCTCCTTCTTTCTGCTTACTGTGGTGTATGCCAAGCAGATCAGAAATCTGCAGCATCGTGTCATGGCGGTATGGCGGCAGGTAATGTATCCTCCGCTTTTTCTCTATGGCGTTTTCACAGATTACTTTCAACGACGACATGGGGGCGGTGTTCGCCACTCCCACACTGTTCGCCATCTCCCGCACACTGTCAACAGCTCCAAACCATACTATGTCTTCAATATCGATGTCATCTCCGAATATTGTCTCCACGTCTTCATCGAAGTCTATCACGGCTACAAGACCGCTCTGGTTCAGTCCGAAATAGTACAGGAACGTGGAGTCTTGCCTGAACGGATAATACCCGTTGGCAGGGTAGTTGACTGGCGATTCGTTGTTTCCGAAGAATATGGCAATGCCTCCCTTCACGAGTTTCTTCAGTTCGGCTCGCCGCTTTATATAGGTTTCCTTATTGAACATAAAAATATTTTTTATTACATTTATCTGCAAAGATATGTATTTTCAAACGAAATTACTACCTTTGCATAAAGTTTTTATAACTATTTATCAAATTGTAACTCGCAAACGAAAATATCATGAGCATTGCTTCTTTTCTCGCTTCTCCGCATGACACGGCTTTCTCTTTCGAAATCCTACCGCCTCTCCGGGGCAGGAATATCAGTATGCTTTACAATAACGTTGAGCGGTTGCTGCCTTTCAACCCTGCTTATATAAACATCACCACGCACCGCACGGATATTGTTTACAAGGAGGTGGAAGGGGGATTCTTTCGCAAGTTCTCTCAACAGAAACGACCGGGCTGTACGGCAATAGCCATCGCTCTCAAAATGAAATATGGCATCACGCCTGTGCCGCACGTGATTTGCAGCGACTATACCAAAACGGAATTGGAGGATGTGCTCATCGACCTCTCTTTCATGGGGATTACTGATCTATTAGTGCTCCGTGGTGACCGCGCTGCTGGCTCCAACCGCTTCATTCCTGTTGAGAACGGGCATTCTCATGCTGTCGGTCTTTGTGAGCAGGTAAACGACTTCAACCGTGGTATGATGATCGACGGCACCGAACAGGCTCCCCAGACTGTCCCTTTCACTTACGGGGTGGCTGGCTATCCTGAAAAGCACGAGG